>NZ_JBDNXE010000005.1:0-79399 GCF_047721585.1 Gluconacetobacter sp. | reverse complement strand
GCCCCGGCATTGTTGGCGATGATGGTCAGGTCGCGCGCGCCCTGTTCGATCAGCCCCTCGATCAACGCATCCGGCTGACCGACGGAGCCGAAGCCCCCCACCATCACCACCGCGCCGTCACCGATGCCGGACAGAGCGTCCGCGATATCGCGGACTTCCTTGTTGATCATCGTTCCCGTGCCCTCTTCCGCGTGGCTCTTGCCCATTGTGCGACATGCGAACATCTGGGCGTTATATGAACATTATTCAGTCCTAACCGAACCTGCGAGCAAGAGCAGATACGCCATCTCCCGATCATGTGATCCTGTGCGCCCCTTCATCGGACAGGAAAAATTCCAGCATAAGCCGTTGAACAACCTCATACATCTGCGTTCCTGTCGCGGTGCTGCATCCCTTCTGTCTGGCCGCGGCAATCAGGGGGGTCAGAGCAGGTCGGGTGACGACATCACCGACCACCATGTCCGCACGCAATCCATCCACCCGCACCGGATACGGGTCGTCGGGCCGCATGCCGGCGGGGCTGGCATTGCAGATCATCGCATAGCCTTCCGGGTCCGCCGGCGCGCGATGCAGACGGGCCCGTGCCGCCAATCCCCCTTGGGCGAGACGATCGATCAACCGCATCACGCGACCCTCGTCGGAGTCACAGATACCCAGATCGGCAATGCCGGCTTCCAGCAACGCGCAGGCGATGGCGCTTCCGGCACCGCCGGCGCCGATCAGCAACGCGGAGGCTCCTGCGGGTTCGGCCCCGGCGTTGCGCTGCGCCTGCAAGAAGGCCGCACCGTCAAGCATGTCACCATGCCATCCGCCATCCTGCGCCCGCCGCGCCACGTTGGCAGCACCGAGAATACGACTGCGCCGGCTCAGGCTCCGACAAATCTCCGCTGTCGTGAATTTATGCGGAATCGTGGCGATGAATCCCCCTACATTCCGCATGGACAGCAACGCCCCCGTAAAGCCGGCGAAATCGTCCGGGACGACATGAGCCGGAATGCAGATCGCATTCGCGCCGCGTGCCTGAAATGCCTCCGTCATGCCCGCGGGTGATTTCACCTGAACGATCGGATCACCAATGATGGGATAGATGCTGGTTTTTCCGTCGATGTTCCAGACCATTGCCTTTCGCCTTCCTTAGTGACCGGTGGGCCTCATCCTAAAAATGGATTCGTTTTCCACACTTGAATCATTAATCGGAAAATGTTTCCATTAATAGCGTCGCGACGATCAGGTGCGTCCTGAAGACCGGGCGAAGAGGCAGATGGACGATCCAGCATGCATGCCGTGTCAGACTTGCATCCAGACGACACGCACCCCGCCGCCGAAACGGCGCATTGCGACGTTCTGGTCGCGGGATCGGGTGCAGCCGGCCTGATGGCCGCACTGACGGCGGCCCATGCCGGCTTATCGGTCATCGTGGCGGAGAAAGCCGCTCGGATCGGCGGCACTTCGGCACGATCGGGTGGATGGCTGTGGATTCCCGGCAATCCACAAAGCCGACGCGCGGGCCATGGCGGCACATCGGAGGAATGGCTCGCATATCTGCGAGACGTGCTGGGTACGCTCTATCACGCTCCCGGCGTATCAGATCGCCTGGAGCGGTATCTGAGCCAGGCCCCGGCCATGCTCGATTTCCTGGAACAGGAGACTGGCGTGTGTTTCGAGCCTGGCAGCCAGTCGCCCGATTTCCATGGCGAATCCCCCTGGGCCGCCACCGGATGGCGCTCCGTCGTGGCCAGCCCGTTCGATGGTCGGCAACTCGGCCCATTCCGCCACCAGATCGCCGATCCGATTCCCGAGATGACCCTTCTGGGCCTGGATCTTTCACCAGGGCACGATCTGAATGCCTTTCTTGCCGCCACCCGGTCGCTCCCAGCATTGATCCATAGCAGCCGGCGCCTTCTGCGGTTCGGTCGGGATGTCGTTCTTCATGGCCGCTCCACGCAGTATCGCAACGGCCATGCCCTGGTCGCCGCGCTGGCGGCAGAATGCCGAAAGCGCGGGGTGCGTTTCATGTGCTCGTCCCCGCTGCGGACACTTGTCCGTGACGGGCCGCGAATTGGCGGCGGCATGGTTCAGCCTGCGTCCGGCACCGTCGCGATCACGGCCCGCCATGCCGTCATTCTGGCCACAGGGGGTTTTCCGCACGATCCACAGCGCCAGGGCGCATTCTTCGCGCATGTTCGCGCCGGCACCGCCCATTGCTCCGCGGCCGCGCCGACCTGCACGGGAGACGGCCTGACATTGGGCGAAACCGTGGGGGGCATCGTCGATACCGCACTGGCCGAACCGGCGGCCTGGGCGCCGGTCTCGCGCGTTCCGGGCCGCGACGGCCACATGCGCCCGTTTCCACATCTGCTCGAACGGGCCAAACCGGGCGTGATCGCCGTCACGCGCGATGGACGGCGTTTCGTCAATGAAGCGTTGCCCTATCACGATGTCATGCGCGCGCTGTTCGCGGTCACACATCCAGGCGCGCCGTGCGAGGCATGGCTGGTCTGCGACCACCCTTTCATCGCCCGCTACGGGTTGGGGGCGGTCAAACCCTTTCCCTTTCCGCGCGGCGGCTGGCTCCGAAACGGCTACCTGAAGCGCGGCCGGACACTGGACGCGCTGGCATGCGCCTGCGGAATCGACGCAAAGGGCCTGGTCGAGACGGTCGAGCATTACAACGACGATGCCGCGTACGGTCGCGATACCCTCTTTCACCGTGGCGGCACCCCCTATCAACGCGCGCTGGGCGACGCCATGCACCGGCCCAATCCCTGCGTGGCCCCCATCCGGCAGGCGCCCTTTTACGCCGTGCGGATTGTACCCGGCAGCCTCGGCACCTTCGCCGGGCTGAAAACCGGGCCTTCAGCCGAGGTACTGGATACCGATGGCCGGCCCGTTCCCGGCCTGTATGCCGTCGGCAATGACATGGCCGGCATCATGCGCGGTGCCTATCCCTCGGGCGGCATCACGCTCGGCCCGGCCATGACGTTCGGCTGGCTGGCAGCCCGGCGGATCGCCACCCTTGCCGACCATACGGATACACCACTCACCACGAAGGAAACGCGTCATGAAACTCTTTGAACTGATCACACTGACCTTGCAGACGGCGACCACCGGAAGGGCCTTGCCCGCGCTGGAACAGGCGCTGACGGATCGTGCGCAGGCGGCCACGCTTCTGGGGTGCTGGACGACCGAGATCGGCGCCCTCAATCAGGTGATCGTATTGCGCGGCCACGCGGATGCGCAGGCGCTTCTGACCACCCGCCAGGCCATGCTCGATGCCCCCTCGCCGTTCGGCTGCGGCGAATGGCTGGTCCGGATGGAAACCGAAACCTTCGCCTCGTTTCCCTTCATGCCCGAAATCCTGCCCGGCTCCTACGGCCCGTTCTATGAACTGCGCAGCTACAGACTGAAACCGGGCGGCCTGCAACCGACCCTCGCCAAATGGCAGGCCGCCGTTCCCGGCCGTATCGCCTTTTCACCGCTGACGGCCGCCTTGTATGCGCTGGATGGCGAACCCCGCATCACGCATCTCTGGCCCTATGAAAGCCTGGATGCCCGTACTACCCAGAGAGCGGAGTCCGTCCGAGCCGGCGCGTGGCCGCCGAAAGGTGGGCCGGACTGGTTGCTGCCCGACATGCGGGCCACGATCATGCTGCCGACCGCCTTCTCTCCCCTTCAGTAGCAGCCCACGCACCGCCGGGCTCTCCATTCTGGAAAGCCCGGCAACGGGCAATCGCAATCCGCATACCGCGAAAGCTTATCCGTTTTTCTCCGCCGCCATCTCGGCCAGGATTTCCTTGGCGCATCGTATCGCACCATTGGCTTTCGGTATCCCGGCATAGACAGCGACATGCAGCAGAAGCTCGGCAATGTCCTCATCCGAGCAGCCGGTATTGCGCGAGGCCCGTACGTGAAGCGCAAACTCCTCTTCGCACCCCAGACCCGCCAGCAGGGCCAGGGTGACGATGGAGCGGGTCCTCCGGTCGAACTGCGGGCGGGACCATACCTGCCCCCAGGCGGTACGCGTGATGAATGTCTGGAAATATCTGTCGAAAGCGGTGATCCGGGTGGTAGAGCGTTCGACATGGGCCGTGCCCAGCACCGCGCGCCTCACGCCCATCCCCACCGCATACAAATCAGGCGCCATCTCGTCGTCACCCGCCGGCACGAGGAAATCCAGCAATACCTGGGCAACGGCATCGGGACGCTCGACGGTGGGGATATGCGACGCACGCGACAGAACCACCAGACGGGCGGATGGCAATGCCTCCGCCAGCGTCCGCGCGGCGGCGACAGGTGTGGACGGATCGTCCTCCCCCACCACGACCAGCGCGGGCAGCGTGATGGCGTGAAGACGCGCGCCCAGGTCACACACCGCCAGGGCTTCGCACGCCGCGGCATAGCCTTCCGGGTCGGTTCGCAGAAAAATCTGGCGCAGGCCCCGTGCCGCGGGGGTTTCCAATCCGGCCGGCGTGATCCAGCGCGCCATGACCGTATCGGCCATCCCGGCCAGTCCCGACGCCCGCACCGTCGCCGCCCGCTCGCGCCACGAGGCTTCGCTCGGAAAGGCCGGCGCGGTGTCGATCAGGGCCACGGACAGCAGACGATCCGGCGCGCGCAGCGCCATGGCCTGGGCGATCAGGCCGCCGATCGACACGCCGGCAACATGCGCGGTCCCGACACCCAGAACATCGAGAACCGCCAGGGCATCGGCCGCCAAACCCTCGATCGTGTAAGGCCCTGGCGTCACGCCGGTCAGCCCGTGCCCGCGCATATCCGGGCGAATCACCCGGAAATGGCGGGACAGGGCCTCCGTCATGCCATCCCAGATGTCCGATGACGTGCCGAGCGAATGCAGCAGCAGCAGCGCGGGCGCCCCCGGCGGTCCGTCCAGGCGGACATGCACGTTCAGATCGGGCAGTGTGACGAACATCGATCACTCTCCTCCGCGCCACGCCTGCAAGGCGCGGGTGCAGAATTCTTTTGCGTTTCCAAGATAATGCGCCGGGTCCATCAATTGTACGATCGCCTCGGCCGACAGGGCGCCGGTTACCCGGTCGTCCTGCTTCAGCACCTGCTCCAGCCCCACGCCGCGCGCCAATGCCGTGCGGCTGGCCTCTTCCAGCACATGATGCGCCGCTTCCTTGCCGATGCCGCGCGCCAGTTCCATGCTGACGGCCTCGGCCATCATGAGGCCATGGGTGCGGCCGAGATCGGCCTGCATGGCCGAGGGGTGGATCTCCATCCCCTCGACCGTCGCGGCCATCTGCGCCGCCGAGGCCGCCGTCAGGCGCAGCAGGGCGGGCAAGGTCTGCCATTCGGCGTGCCAGCCGCCCAATCCACGCTCATGCTCCTGCACCATGGCGGCCATCAGGGTCGCAACCAGACCAGGCGCCTGGGTAGCCACGGACAGGGCGATCGCGCAGCCGACCGGATTGCGCTTGTGCGGCATGGTCGAGGACCCACCCTGCCCCTTGCCGCCGGGCGGCAGCAATTCGGCGATTTCGGTCTGCATCATCAGGGACAGGTCGCGGGCCAGCTTGCCCAGCACACCGCACAGAACGCCCAGCGCGCCGCCGCATCCCGCCAGTTCGCCGCGAAGCGTATGCCAGGGCAGCGCGGGCAGCCGCAATTCAAGGCGCGTAGCCATCCCGCAGGCGATCTCCAGTCCCCGACCACCCAGCGACGCCAGCGTGCCCGCCGCACCGCCGAATTGCAGGCACGCGGCCCGCGCGACGGCGGCATCCACTTCGCGTCGCGCGGCAGACAGGGCGGTCAGCCAGCCTGCGGCCTTCAACCCCAGAGTGGTGGGTACGGCATGCTGCAACCATGTCCGGCCGGGCAGCACCGTCGCCGCGTGCGCCTCCACGATCGTGGCCAGCCCCGTTTCCAATCGCAGCAGATCGACACGGCAAGCATGAACGGCCGCGCGCAATTGCAGCACCGTCGCCGTATCGATCACGTCCTGGCTGGTCGCGCCCCAATGGACATAGCGGGCCGCCGCCGCGTCGCGTTGCGCCACGAGGGCCGTCAGGGCGGACACGAACGGAATGGCGATATTGCCCGCCCGCGCGGCCGCCGCCGCAAGGTCCGGAATGGCGAAGGCGTCAGGGTCGGCACAGCCGGCAATGATCCTGGCAGCATCCGCCGGCACCAGGCCAAGCGCGGCCTGGGCCTCAGCCAGCGCGACCTCGAACCGCAGCATGGCGTCCAGCCGCCCGCGATCGCCCAGGGCCGCAAGGGTCGCGGGGGTCGCGAACATGCCGTCCAGAAGTCTGTCGCCTCCGGCCGCGAACGAAGCGGGCATCGTGTCAGACATCGAAGAACACGGTCTCGTTTGCACCCTGAATATGGATATCGAACCGATAGACCGGCATGCCGTCCTGCTCGCCCTCACGGGTTGCCATCAGCGTCCCAACCCGATCGGACTCGACCAGACCCAGGATCGGATCGACGGCATTGCCCTCCGATTCCGGAAAATAGATCCGCGTCACCAGCCGACGCAGCAACCCACGCCCGAACAGGCCAAGCGCGATATGCGGCGCCTGCATGCTGTTGCCCGGCCCTGGCACCTGCCCCGGCCGCACGGTGTGGAACGCGAACATGCCGTCATCATCCGTCGGGCAGCGCCCGAAACCGATGAATGCCGGGTCGATCGGGCGATCCGTCTGACAATCCTCGGGATGATCGTAGCGGCCGGCGGCGTTCGCCTGCCAGATCTCCACCAGCGCGTCGGGGATCGGTGCGCCATCCGCGTCCAGCACGCGGCCGCGCACCACGATCCGCTCGCCCTGCACGCCCTCGCGCACCAGGTTCTCTCCTCCCTCCCACGGCAGGGCATAATGAAAGAATGGCCCGACCGTCTGCCATGGCGTCAGTCCCAGACGGGGCGGTGCAGTCACGTCGTTCATAGCGGGTTCTCCATCGGCGTCGCATCCCGGCCTCTCAGCACAACGTCGAAGACATAGCCGAGCGCCCATTCATTTTCCGTCGTATCAATATCGAAACGGGAAACCATGCGTCGTCGCGCATCGGCCGGCACCGCCCCCGCGATCGGATCGATGTCGATCAACGGATCGCCGGGGAAATACATCTGCGTGATCAGCCGCGTTGCGAACCCCGCGCCGAACAGCGAGAAATGAATATGCGCCGGGCGCCACGCGTTATGATGGTTACGCCAAGGATACGCGCCGGGCTTGATGGTCACAAACCGGTAACGCCCTTCCGCATCGGTCACGACTCGCCCCTGCCCGGTGAAGTTCGGGTCCAGCGGCGCGTCGTGCTGATCCTTTTTGTGGATATAGCGACCGGCGGCGTTACACTGCCACACTTCGACGACGGTATGCGGAACCGGGCGCCCCCGGTCGTCGAGAATACGACCGGATACGATGATCCGCTCGCCGATCGGGTCCCCCTTGCCCTGGCGGGTCATGTCATGAACCGGCGCGCGCAGCAGCCGATCCCCGAAATCGATCGGACCGGTCACTTCGGTCAATGTCTGCGGAATGCTGACCAGTTTCTGACGCGGCGAGCGCGGAACGGTGCTGACATATCCTGGATAGAGCGACGGTGGCTCGGAGAGATTTTGCGGAGAATATTGGAGCACATCCATCTTTTTATTTCCTTTCCGCTCCCGGCCCCACCTGTGCGGTCAGGCCCGATGAACGCACAATGGGGTGCGGCGCCGTCATAGTCGATGCACAAAGCCTTCCCGACTTGCAGTTTTCGGACAATTCACGACAATGCGACCCATGACCGGACCGGATGGAGAAACAGCCGATAAAACCAGGACAGATCGCGACCCTTTCCTGATCCACGACGGGATCGACCATGCCGGTCTGCGGTATTTCCTGGACATCGAACCGCTGGAGCGCCGCTCGCGCCCCGCGAACTGGCGCGTACGCCGCCACAGCCACGCGGCGCTGGCGCAGATTTTCGTGCTGGCGTCCGGTGGCGGACTGATCGAACTGGATGGGGTCAGCCAGGATTTCCTGGCCCCCGGCTTCATCTGGGTTCCCGCCGGCGCGCCCCATTCGCTGGCCTACCACCCCCGCACGCACGGGCATGTGATCACGGTCGGGCTCGGCCATCTTGTCGCTCTCGCGGACCGCACCCGCACCATCGCGCCTCTTCAGGCCGGGCCGCGCCCCGTCGCGACCGACATCGCGGAATTCGACCGCATCGTCGCGTTGTCCCAGCTTCAGCCGAAAATCGAAGACGCGCTGTCGGACACGGTGCGCAACGCAACCGCGCAGATCATCCTGGCGACCGTCTGCCGCCTGCTGCACGCCGCCGATACCCCACCTCCAACCCGGCGCGACGCCGCGCTGGTCCTGGCATTCCGCACCCTGATCGAACGGGATTTCACCGCGCATGCCACGCTCGAAACCTATCTTGCGACGCTGAACACCACGGAACGTACGCTGCGCCGGGCCTGCATCCGCGTGAGCCAGCAGACCCCCAAGGACATCATCCAGAGCCGGATCGCGGCGGAAGCCCGGCGTCTGCTGCTGTTTTCCGGCCTCAGCGCCGCCCAGATCGCAGCACGGCTGGGCTTCAGCGATCCGGCCTATTTCTCGCGCTGGTTCCGCGCCAGGGAAGGCGTCACGATCCGCGCCTTCCGACAGGAGCGACAGACCGGCTGAGACGTTCGGCTCCCTTGCCCGTTCAATCCTTCTCGGGCAAAAAGTGGCGATGGCCACAATGGACGACCGCACCGGCGAGCCGGCTGAAAACCGCGATTTCGTGACCGCCCTCGCGCGGGGGCTGGACGTCCTGCGCGTCTGCGCGCAGGAACGCGACGGCATCACGCTGGCCGCCGTGGCGCAACGGGTCGACCTGCCGCGCGCCGCGGCGCGCCGTGCCCTGCTCACGCTGGTCGCCACCGGGTACCTGACCCAATCCGGGCGACTGTTTCAGGTCACCCCCCGCGTCCTCGACCTGTCGGCCGGCATGAAGGATCTGCCGCTACCCCGGCTGGCCCAGCCGATTCTCAACGGCCTCAGCCAGACACTGGGCGAAAGCGCATCGCTGGCAATCCTGGACGGCAGGGACATCCTGTATATCGCCCGCACGGAAACCCGTCGCATCCTGGCCGTCGATCTCAGCATCGGTGCCCGTCTCCCCGCATGGTGTACGTCCATGGGGCGGGTCCTGCTGGCCGCCCTCCCCGACGATGAGCGCCCGCGTCACATGCCGGCCACGCTCGACGCCCGCACCTCCCGCACCATCACCGACCCGGCGGCCCTGGCCGATCTGTTCTCGCAGATCCGGCATGACGGATACTGCATCCAGGACCAGGAACTCGAAACCGGCCTCCGCTCGGTTGCGGCCCCTGTACGCGGACCGGACGGGCGCGTCGTCGCCGCCCTGAATGTCAGCACGCAGGCCACGCGCACTCCAATGCGCGATCTGCGTAAATTCGTGGTACCGGCGGTGGTCGATGCCGCCATGGCGGTCAGCCGCGCCCTGCGCGGACAGGCCCGCACGGCCTGACGGCTTCCCGACCGGAGGCTCAGAACTGGGCCAGCAGCCGGAAACCCGCCTCCAATGCGTTCGGGTAGGTACGGTTGGCATCCGGATGCACGATATATTGAAGATCCGGCAACAGCTTGAGCCCGCGCGTGATGAAGGCGGTATAGGTCAGTTCCAGAACCTGGAAGTTCGATTGCGGCAATTTCACGCCGCCCCGCAGGGTCGTGTAGCCCAGATCCTGCTGCATCTCCTGATAACGGGTGATCTTCCTGTTCACGTTCTGCCATGACCAGAACAGCGAGATCGCATCCGTCACCCGACTGGGAAACATCCCCTGCGAGATGATGCCCAGCGTATATTGGCTCTGCCCAGGCAATGATGCCCCCTGATCCCAGCCAGCCATCCCGAACAGAATCAGCCCCTGGTCCTTTGCCGCCCCGAACCGCGCGACCATCTGGTCGGCTCCGACATACCACGCCCCCCGCTGCCGCTCGATCCGTGGCGCCCTGTGCGAGATCAGGATCGGACTGCCATCAAAAGCCGTGAACGGGTCGGGATGGTTGGAGGTATCGATATAACCGCCGATCTTGTAATGCCCGGTCAATCTGTCATGCCCAAGCGCCGGTTCCCAGCCAAGTTCGACCGGCACGACATAACCCAGCGGCTTGAAAGAGAAATTGAAACCGGCCCGCCCGCCTTCGGTGGCCGACGCCTCGAAGAACCCGGCCTGGGCATACAGGCCGTGACCGGGATTGAGGCGCGCCGTCATGCCCCATTGCGAGAACGGCCACGACCGCCATTTCGACCCCACCGACAGACCCGTCGGATGGGCACAGATCACGCTGTTCAGCGCATAGCATCCGAAATAAGACGTGCCGTATTTCAGATTGGCCGGCATGCGGCCGAAATCGATCGTCAACTTCTTATCGAACAGCGTCTTCTCGAAATACATATAGACCAGCTTGTACAGGACATTGCCCCCTACGCCGTAATCCTGCTGCGGCTGGATCAACCCTGTCTTGCCAAGATAATCGGTCGCCACGCTGCGGCCGGCACGCTGGACGCCCAGCATGTGGAACGACCATCCCTGCATGCCGAACAATTTGTTCAGATCGAAATCGGTTCCCATGACCACCTGATGGGAATAGTCGAAGCCGGTCCTGCGTCCGCCGACCGCGTTTGCCACGCCTTCGGCCATGTAACTGAGCGTGAAATCGAACCCCGCCTTGGACAGGCGCTGGCGCCAGCCACCGATCGACCCGAGCAGACGATCGTTCGCGGGCACCACACGTACCTCGGTCCAGGACGATCCCAGCGCCGATGCCGAAACACCGGTTTTCGCCAGATCCTGCTGCGACGCGGCGGTGCTGTCCTGCACGGCTCCCCGAACGTCGCGCAAAAGCCGTTCCGTGACACGATCCGTCACGGCAGCCACCTGCATCGGCTGGATGCCATCGTCACTCCGGCCCGCCTGCGCGCGCAAGGACGATTGACGATGTGGGCCACGCCCGCCTGCCATCGCATGCGTGCCGGCTGGCCGCCGCACAGGATCAGCGGCCTGTTCCGTTCCGGCCCCCACAGCAGCGGCGGGAACGCCGAAACAGGAAAGAGCGGCACCGAACAGTACCGCCCGTGAAAAAAGAGAGAACGACATCGGCAGGAACCATTTCTATCAGACGGAGCAAATCCTGGAATCAGGCTCGGCGTGAAAGCCCGGAGCCTCTATCGCCGCGGCGGCGCTCCATGTCGCATATGACCGTCCTCGACAGAATATTTTCTTGCACAGAAAAGATATTTCATAACCACGCCTCTTTTTGAGGTTCTTGCTCCTGCCCCATCTCCGAGTCTCCGGCGTCGATCGCCAAAGTGGAAACACGATGCAGAGATAGAAATTGATATCGGAAACATTTTCCACTATCAATCCCTATCAGATCGCCATCCTCCTGCCGTGAAGAACCCGATGAGCCTCAAACCCGATTTGCGCCGCACCGCCCCTTCCACCAGCCCGGCCGCCAGCAGCGACGCAAAAGCCACCCCGTCCGGGGTCATGAAACGGACCCTTGCAATCATCGAGCTGCTCTCGCGCCATGCCGCAGGGTTGCCGATCTCTTCGATCAGTTCCGACCTCGGCATCCCGCTCAGCGCCACCCACCGCCTGACAGCGGACCTCCAGACCCTGGGCTATGTGCATCAGGAGGGCGGCGCGGGCGGGCGCTACAAACTGACGATGAAGCCCGTGTCCATCGCCTTCACGTTTCTGGCATCCTGCGGCATCACCGATCTGGCCCAACCGCTGCTCGACCGTCTGGCCGCCGAAAGCGGCGAACTGGTCCGGCTCGCCGTACCCGACGGGCAGAAACTGACATGGATCGCCAGGGCGCAGGGCAGCCGCAGCGGGCTGAAATACGACCCGGAAATGGGCCAGGTGGCCCATCTCTCCTCCACGGCGACCGGCATTGCGTGGCTGGCCGCCATGCCCGACGGGGTCGCGGTCAAGCTGGCGGATGAGCAGGGCTACGGCAATCCGGCCGATGGGTATGGGCCAAACGTCGCGCGGGACGGCAAGCAGTTGCTGTCCCTGCTGCGGCTGACCCGCAAACGCGGCTTCAGCGTCACCATCGCGACCTTCGCGCCGTGGATGACGGCCATCGCTTGCGTCATCCGCTCGCGCTCCACCGGCGAGGCCATCGGCACGCTGAGCATCGCCGGCCCGACACTGCGCATTTCCGAAGCGCGGGCGATCGAACTCGGCGCCATCCTGGTCGAAACCGCGCGCGAGTTGGGAGACATGCAGATCGTACCAAAAGATATCTCCTACACGCCGCAGAATATCTCCTTCTGAGCCACGCGCCTCCCCTTCCCACCACAGACGTGACGACAAGAGGTCGAAGCATGCCCAGGTCACACCAGCCCGCCCGCCCCACACCGGGCACGTCCGATATCACGACGACCGATCTGCTTGTGATCGGTGGAGGCGCCGGCGGCATGAGCACCGCGCTGTTCGCCCGGCGACGCGGCCTGGATGTTCTCCTGTGCGAGAAGACCGATCAGGTCGGCGGCATCACATCCACCTCCGGCGGCACGATCTGGGCGCCCGGAACGGCTCTGTCCGAAACCGTTGGCCCCCGCGACCGCACCGACGATGCCCGTCGCTTCCTCCGGTCCGTGGTGGGCGACCGGGGTGGCGAAGCCCTGCGGGAAGGCTTCCTGCAAGCCGCCCCCGCCGCCATTGCCGAACTGCACGATCATACCGACGTCAAACTCGCCGCCGCCGCCGCCCATCCCGACTATCTCGACGGGCCGGGCTCCGCCCATGGCGGTCGCGCCCTGGCCCCCCTGCCGTTCGACGGGCGGGAACTCGGGGCGGATTTCGTCCGGGTCCGGCCGCCCCGCCGCGAATTTCTCGCTCCCGGCGGGATGATGGTCGGGCGCAACGAACTGGATGCGTTGCTGAAGCCTTTTTCGTCATTCTCCCATCTCCGGCAGACGCTGTCGCTCTTCCTGCGGCTGGCGTCCGATCGCAGGGCTTATGCGCGCGGCACGCGCCTGGTCATGGGCAACGCCCTCGTCGCGCGGCTGCTGCTCAGCCTGCGCAAGCACGGAGTGCCGATCCTGTTCGAATGGTCGCTGACCGATCTGCTGGTCACCGACGGCCGCGTGACAGGCGCGACGTTCCATACCCCGGAGGGAGACCGCACCATTCTCGCCCGCAAGGGCGTGGTCCTGGCGACAGGCGGCATCGCGACCAATGCCACCCTGCGCGATCGGCTGTTTCCACTGCGGAATATGAAATCTCTCGCCCCGGCCACCAATTCCGGCGACGGGGTGGAGGCAGGACTGCGCGCGGGGGCCGGCCTCGACAACGGCGGCGACAGCCCGGCGCTATGGATGCCCTGTTCCAGCCGGCGCCTGAAGGACGGTACGGACCTGACCTGGCCGCATATCATTCTGGACCGCGCCAAGCCCGGCCTGCTGGCCGTCGACGGCGCGGGCCGCCGTTTTGTCAACGAGTCCAATTCCTATCACGATTTCTGCATGGGCATGATTGCCGACAACCGCCGAACCGCCTGCATGCCCGCCTGGTTGATCTGCGATCGCGCCTTTCTGCGCGAATACGGCCTGGGCATGGTCTGGCCGGGAATGCGCCGCATCGGGCACCTGATCCGCGCCAGATATCTGTTCCGCGGCCGGACGATCGACGAACTGGCCCGCGCCATCGGCGTCGATGCCGCCACGCTGCGCGAAACCGTCGCGCGGTACAACACCCTGGCGCAAAACGGCGCCGATACAGATTTCGGGCGCGGTTCCTCAGCCATGAACCGCTTCAATGGCGATGCGCGCTGCACGCCCAATCCGTGCCTCCGCCCCGTAGGAGCCGGCCCCTATTTCGCGATGGCCGTCCTGCCCGCCGACCTCGCGACCAGCGCCGGCCTGACCGGCGATCCCGACGGCCGCGTAACCGACGAAAGCGGACAGCCGATCGCGGGTCTCTATGCCTGCGGCAACGATCTGACCTCCCTGTTCCGGGGCACCTATCCCGGCCCCGGAACCACGCTTGGCCCAGCCCTGGTCATGGCCTGGCGCATCGCCAACCATGTCGCCGGCGGCACCGCCCTCACGGCGCAAACGGCGACAGCCACCGCCCCCATGGCGAGCGCGGAATTGTCCCTTCAGTAAAGCCGGCACCTGACCAGACAAGAACAAAAAAAAGGACAATGGCATGACGCGTCCGATTTCCCTGGCATGGCTCACGACCGCGCCCATGAACCCCGTCGAGATGCTCCCTCTGGCCCGCCGGATCGGATATACGGGCGTCGGCCTGCGCGCCCTTCCCGCCGCGCCGGGCGAAACGCTGCCCCCTCTGCTGACAGATCCGTCGTTCCACCGGCAAATCCGCGACCTGGCGCGACAGGAGGCCATCCGGGTCACCGACATGGAAATCGTGCGGATTGCGGACAGGTTTCGCGCCGCCGACATCGAACCCTTCCTCGATCTGTGTGCCGACCTGTCGGTCCCCCATATTCTGGTCGCGGGCGATGACGCGGATCTGTCGCGTCTGGCCTCGTCCTTTGCCGATCTCTGCGCATTGGCCGCCCCGCGCGGCATCTCGCCGGCCCTGGAATTCATGCCCTGGACAGCCGTCCGCGACGCCCGCACCGCCCTGTCCGTCGTCACGACGGCGGCAGCGGACAACGGCACCATCATCGTCGATACGCTGCACGTCGCCCGCTCGGGCACGACCACCGACGATCTGCGCAACATCCCGCGCGACCGACTGGCCTATGTCCAGATCTGCGACGCGCCGGCCGACATTCCCGCCACGCGCGAGGGACTGATCCATACGGCCCGGCAGGCCCGCCTGCTGCCCGGCGACGGCGGGATCGACCTGCCGGCCATCCTCGCGTCGCTCCCGCCCGATCTGCCCGTCAGCGTCGAAATCCCCAATCAGGCCGCACATGTTCAGCAGGGCGCGTCACACTGGGCCAGCATGGCCTTCGATTCGACCTCCGCCCTTCTGCGCACCGGAAGGCCGGCATGACGTCGGACCATGTCAGCAACGTGCTGCTGGTCGGTGCCGGTGCCATCGGTCGTCTGCATGCACGGGAAATGCGGGCCTGTACGTTCTGCACCCTGTCCGGCGTGGTCGATCCCACAGCGGAAGGGCACGCCTGGGCCGATTCCATCGGCGTCGCATGGTTTCCCACCCTGGCCGATGCCCTGGCGGCCGGCCGGCCCGACGCCGCCATCCTCGCCACCCCCAACCCTACCCACCGGCCACTCGCCCTCGACCTGATCGAATCGGGCATCGTCACACTGGTGGAAAAGCCGATCGCCAGCACGCTTGACGACGCCCAGGCGATCGTCGATGCGTCCCACGCCACGGCCGTTCCCGTTCTGGTCGGCCACCATCGCCGCCACAACCCGATCATCCGCACGGCCCACGACCTGATCGGACAAGGCAGACTGGGGCGGATCGTCTCCGTCGCCGTGCTGGCAATGTTCCGCAAGCCCGACGATTATTTCGCGGCGACGTGGCGACGCGAGGCGGGTGGCGGCCCGATCCTGATCAACCTGATCCACGAAATCGACCTGGTGCGCCATCTCTATGGCGAAATCGTCTCCGTCCATGCCATGACCAGCAACGCAACACGCGGTTTCGCGGTCGAGGACACGGCATCCGTCCTGCTGCGCCTGGACGGCGGCGCGTTGGTGACGATCGCGCTGAGCGACTGCACCGCCGCACCGTGGAGCTGGGACCTGCAATCGGGCGAAATCGACTCCTATCCCTCCCCCGCCGCGCCTGTCACCACGTCCGTCATCGCCGGCAGCGCAGGCTCCCTCGCCCTGCCCGCTCTCGATCTCTGGCATTATCAGCAACGACAGGATTGGTACGAACCGCTGACGCGCGAAACGACGGGTTACCGCAAGGAAAGTCCCTATGTCGCACAATTGCGCAATCTCTGCGCCGTGGCGCGCGGCACCGAACGCCCGGTCGTCGATGCCCGCGAAGGGCTGCTGACACTGCGCGCCACCCTCGCCGTAACGGATTCCGCACGATCCGGCACCACAATCACCTTGTCTTCGTCTTCCAACACCCCCTGCGAGGGATCATGAGCATGTCCGCAGCACACGCGCGGGTCGAACAGTGCGACCTGCTCGTCATCGGGTCCGGCGCCGCCGGCCTCTGCGCGGCGGTTACCGCCGCCCATCGCGGCCTGAAGGTCGTCGTCGCCGAGAAGGAGCCGGTTCTGGGCGGCTCGACCGCCTGGTCCGGCGGCTGGATGTGGGTGCCCTGCACACGCTACGCCCGGCGCGATGGCAATATGGAAGGGCTGGACGGCCCGGAAACCTACCTGCGTCACGAACTGGGCGATCGCTTCGACGAAGATCGTGTCCGCGCCCTGCTGGAGGCCGGCCCCAGGATGGTCGATTTCCTGGACGACGAAACCGATGTCACGTTTCAATCCGGCACCTGGATCTGCGACATTCACGGCCACACCCCTGGCGCCGGCACCGGCTCGCGCTCCGTGGTCGCGGCACCGATCGACGGACGCAAACTCGGCACGCTCTGGCCGCTGCTGCGCCGACCGATGCGCGAGACGACGCTTGCCGGCATGGGTATCCAGGCCGGTCCCGACCTGCGCGCCTTTCTCAACGCGACCCGCTCGCCCAGGGCCGGCCTGCATGTGCTGTCGCGGATCGGCCGGCACCTGTTCGACCTCCTCCGCTACGGCCGCGGGACGCATCTGGTCAATGGCGGCGCACTGGTCGCCCGCCTGATGCTGTCAGCCGCGAAGGCCGGGGTACGCCTGTTGCCCTCCAGCCCGGCACGGGCCCTGATCGTCGAACACGGCCGGGTGGTCGGCGCGCATCTGACGACGAACGGGGGCGATCTGACGGTCCGTGCGCGCGCCGGCGTCATCCTCGCCACCGGCGGCTTTCCCCACGACATCGCCCGTCGCAAGGCCCTGTTCCCGCACACGCCGACCGGCCATGAACATTGGACCGTCGCGGCTCCGGGAACGTCCGGCGATGGCCTGTCGCTCGCGGAATCCGTCGGCGCGGACATCGATACCGCTCTCGCGTCGCCTGCCGCGTGGTGTCCCGTTTCCCTGGTGCCCTTTCGCGACGGCACCACAGGCCATTACCCGCATATCATCGAACGCGCCAAACCGGGCATCATCGCCGTGCGTGCCAACGGCCGGCGCTTCGTCAACGAGGCCGACGGCTATTACGATTACATCACCAGCCTGTTCCGGGCCCTCGCCCCCGGCGAGGCACCCGTTTCATGGCTGATCTGCACACGATCCTTCCAGCGTCGGTGGGGTCTGGGCTTTTCACGACCCGCGCCCTTTCCGTTGCGCCCGTTCGTCCGCTCCGGCTACATCGTCCAAGCCGCGACCCTTCACGAACTGGCCGCCAAATGCGGCATTTCCCCCGAAGGACTGGAGCATACGGTGCGCGAATACAACCTGCACGCGCGGCAGGGCAACGACCCGGCATTCGGCCGGGGCTCCACCCCTTTCAACCGCTCCGGCGGAGACCCCACCCGCACGCCCAATCCCTGTCTGGCGCCGATCGAGAAAGGCCCCTATCTCGCGCTACGCATCGTTCCGGGCAGTTTCGGTACATTCGCCGGCATCCGCGCCGACGCGCGGGCACGGGTCCTGAATACGGAAGGCAAACCCATTCCCGGCCTCTGGGCGGCCGGGTCCGATCAGGCCAGCGTGATGGCGGGATTCTATCCTTCCGGCGGAATCAATCTCGGTCCCGCCATGACCTTTGGCTACATCGCGGCTCAGGACGCAGCGGCTCATTCTTCCGCCTGACGCACAATACAAGAGGTGATGTCGCGCAATCCGTTGATCGCGGCACCGCATCACGCTGCCGACGCCCCCTGCGTCCGTCCGGCGGGCCAGCCCATGTCATCGCGGGCTGGCCTGCCCGAAAGGCCTTTCAACAGAATCTGGCGAAATGCCGCAGATGGTCCTCGATGAAACTGGCGATAAAATAATAACTGTGATCGTAACCGGGCCGGAGATTCAGAATCAGTTCATGGGCCGCCTCCTGCGCGGCAGCCTGTAACAGTTCCGGCCTGAGCTGTTCCGCCAGAAAGCTGTCCGCCATCCCCTGGTCGATCAGGATCGGCAGCCGCTCTTTCACCGTGCGGATAAGCGCAATCGGATCGTACGCCGCCCAGGCGGAACGATCCGGACCAAGATACGCACTGAAGGCCTTCTCACCCCAGGGAACCTGCGTCGGCGCCACGATCGGCGAAAAAGCGGACACGGAGCGATAACGCCCCGCGTTGCGCAGTGCGATCATGATGGCGCCGAAGCCCCCCATGGAATGTCCGCTGATCCCCCGCACCTGGGTCACAGGAAAATGCGCTTCGATCAATGCCGGCAATTCGGTGACGATGTAATCGTACATGCGGTAATGGGCCGCCCACGGCTCCTGCGTCGCATTGACATAGAAGCCCGCACCCTGCCCGAGGTCGTAGGTATCACGATCCGCCACATCCGCACCGCGCGGGCTGGTGTCCGGCGCGACGATCGCGATACCCAGTTCCGCCGCGACACGCTGCGCGCCGGCTTTGGTGATAAAGTTCTGCTCCGTGCAGGTCAGGCCGGAGAGCCAGTAAAGAACAGGAACCTTTTTGTCCTGCGCCTGCGGAGGCAGATAGATGGCGAAATCGGCATCCACCCCCAGCGATGCGGACCGATGCCGCCAGACTTGCTGCGTTCCCCCGAAGGAGAAATGTGCTTCCCTGCTTTCCATGGCTCTCGCGACCTTATTGCAGACTGTCAGTTGCCATCCGTAAAGGTGTAGCTGCACACCTTGTTCCCTGCCGGGTCCCGCAGATACGCGGCATAGGCACCGGGCAGATGGCTGCGCGGCCCCGGCGCGCCCTCGTCCGTTCCGCCATTGGCAAGGCCGGCGGCATGGAAGGCATCGACCTCGGCGGTCGTGGCGGCCGCAAAGCCGATGGTCACACCATTGCTCGATGGCGCCTCGCCGTCGCCAGGACGCGCGATGATGAAGGCCGGCTTTTCCCGGCCATATAGAATCCAGCCGTGCCCGAACGGCCCGAGATTCCTGATACCCAGGGCGCCAAGTGCCGCATCATAGAACGTCGCCGACAGTGCGGTATCGACCGCACCAAGGAAAACATGGGAAAAAACGCCGTCACCCGAAATGACTGCCATGATCGATCTCCTATGGTCTTTCGACCGTTGCGAACGGCCCTGCCGCCGTATGACGCGATTCTCAGTAATGAATGACGGAACGGATGGATTTGCCTTCATGCATCAGGTCGAAGGCCTCGTTGATGTCTTCGAGCGGCATGGTATGGGTCACGAAAGGCGCAAGCTGGATATCATTGCGCATGGCATCCTCGACCATGCCGGGAAGCTGCGAGCGCCCCTTGACCCCGCCGAAGGCCGTGCCGCGCCACGAGCGACCGGTAACAAGCTGGAAAGGCCGGGTGGATATCTCCTGACCGGCGCCCGCCACACCGATAACGATCGACTGACCCCACCCCCGATGCGCGGCTTCCAGCGCGGCGCGCATGACGTTGACGTTGCCGATGCATTCAAACGTGTGGTCGATGCCCCAGCCGGTCATTTCCACCAGCACCTGCTGGATCGGCTTGTCGTAATCCTTGGGATTGAGAAAATCGGTTGCGCCGAATGTCCGCGCAAGATCGAATTTTCCAGGATTGGTATCGATGGCGAATATCCGCCCGGCTTTCGCCTGCCGCGCACCCTGGATCACGGCCAGGCCGATCGCGCCAAGGCCGAAAACCGCAACGCTGTCGCCAGGCAGGACCTTGGCCGTGTTATGTACCGCGCCGATACCGGTCGTAACGCCACATCCAAGCAGGCAGACATGCTCGGGATTGGACGCGGGGTTGACCTTGGCCAGCGACACCTCGGCGACAACCGTGAACTCGCTGAACGTGGAACACCCCATGTAATGGTGAATTGGCTGTCCTTTGTAGGAAAAACGTGTCGTCCCATCCGGCATGACACCCTTGCCCTGCGTCGCGCGAACGGAAATGCAGAGATTGGTCTTCCCGGATTTGCAGAACAGGCATTCACCGCATTCCGCCGTATAGAGCGGAATGACATGGTCTCCGGGCACGACGCTGGTAACGCCTTCCCCGACCTGGATCACGATGCCCGCGCCCTCGTGGCCGAGCACGGCGGGGAAAAGCCCCTCCGGGTCGTCGCCGGACAGCGTGAAAGCATCCGTGTGGCACACACCCGTATGGGTGATCTGCACGAGCACTTCGCCCGCACGGGGGGGAGCAACGTCGATCTCGACGATTTCGAGGGGCTTGCCTGCCTCAAAGGCAACGGCGGCACGTGATTTCATGATTTGTCTTCTCCATGTTTCCGATCTGTCGATCCGCGCAGCGGGTCAGCGGAGATAAGAACGGACGAGCGACACCGCATTCTCGATGGCGCCGCTGGCCGCGCTGCGATCACCCGCACAGTCAACGAATTCTTCTCGTAAATGACTTTCCAGGACGCCGGCCATCAAGCCGTTGATGGCGCCGCGAATGGCCGCCACCTGCTGCAACACCGGCCCACAGTCGGCTCCCCTTTCCAGCGCCTGCTCCAGCGCATCGATCTGCCCCCTGATACGGCGCACGCGCGTCAGGACGCGCTTTTTCTCGGCAGGCGTATGCGGCATGAAAGTCAGGCTCCCTTATACTCCCCGTGAGTATCGATAATATACGTCGACCCAATATGCAAATCCATTCGCGTGCGGCGGTCGCGGACGAGAACATGATGCCACCGGGTGCATCCGCCCCCTTCATCCGCCACAGGCACCGACACGAAAACCTGCGCGCCCGCAACAGGACTTCCGGCAGATTCCCACTCTGACCGGCCCCGGAGCCACATCCCTTCAAACCCGTTCACGGATATGGCTCTGGAGTATTGATTTTAGAGCATCTCTATCCGACCAGATGAGTCCATCCGGTCGGATGATGCCCTAGCATTCCGGCAGATTGACGGCCAACCCACCGAGAGAGGTCTCCTTGTAGCGGTGGCTCATGTCGCGCCCCGTTTCCGCCATCGTACGGATGACCTGGTCGAGCGACACATGATGTATGCCATCCCCATGCAGCGCGAGAGACGCGGCGTTGATCGCCTTGACCGCGCCGAACGCATTGCGCTCGATGCAGGGAATCTGCACCAGTCCCGCCACCGGATCGCACGTCATGCCCAGATGATGCTCCATGCCGATCTCGGCGGCATTTTCGACCTGGAGCGGATTGCCGCCCAGCGCGGCGGCAAGACCGGCCCCGGCCATGGACGAGGCGACGCCGACTTCCCCCTGGCACCCGACCTCCGCCCCGGAAATCGAAGCATTGAGCTTGAACAGGCCGCCGATCGCCGCCGCCGTCAGCAGGAAATCATGCATGCCCTGGCGGGTGGAGGCGGCCGAATCCTGCGGGCAAAAATCGCGATAATAGCGCAGGACCGCCGGAATAATGCCGGCGGCACCGTTGGTCGGCGCGGTCACCACACGCCCGCCGGCGGCATTTTCCTCGTTCACCGCAATGGCAAAAAGGCTGATCCAATCCATGATTCCATGGGCCGATCGCGCATTCGAGCCCTCGCCGGCCCGCAGCCGCTCGTACAGGGCGGCGGCGCGGCGGCGTACCTTCAGGCGGCCGGGGAGCGTGCCGGTTTGCCTCAATCCGCGTTCGATGCACGCCATCATCACATCGATGACGGTATCGAGATAGGCTTCGATCTCGGCACGCGGCCGCAGCGCCATTTCATTGGCCATGACGATCTCGGCGATACTCAGCCCGTTGCGCCCGGTCTGCTCAAGCAGTTGCACGCCGCTGGAGAAATCGAACGGCACATCGGGCTGCACATAACCCGCGCTTTCCGTCGCATCCTCGTGCACGATGAAACCACCGCCGACCGAGCAGAAGCGCACGCACGCCACCACCGCGCCCCCGCGGTCGCAGGCTTCGAACTGCATCGTGTTGGGATGGACCGGTGGAATGGTGTCGCGGTCCAGAACCAGGTCCGCCCCCGGATCGAAGGCAATGCCGCGTCCGTGGATGACGACGCTCCCACGCGCGCCGACATCCGCCACGATCCCGGCCACCCTGTCGGGCTCCACACTCTGGGGGCTTTCACCCATCAACCCCAGAATGACGGCCGTGTCCGTGGCGTGGCCCTGAGCGGTCCACGCCAGCGACCCGTAGAGGGTGACCCGGATCCGGGCCACCCCGTCGAGAGACACCAGAGAGGCCGCGAAACGCTGTGCGGCGCGCATGGGTCCGACCGTATGCGACGAGGACGGACCGATACCGACTTTGAAAAGGTCGAACAGGCTGATCATGCGGCTCTCGGCAAAGGGCGCTCAGGCGCCGGGATAAGCGACATTATAGATCGGAAAGCGTCGGCAGAGCGCCTGAACCTCGCCCTTCACGCGCTTTTCGACGTCTTCGGCGGCCGGCGTACCATGCGCGCTGAGCACTTCGTCGATAAAGCGCCCGATCTCGCGGAACTCGGCCGTGCCGAAGCCTCGGGCGGTGGCGGCCGGGCTGCCCAGCCGCACGCCCGACGTGACGAACGGCGATTCGGGGTCATCCGGCACCGCGTTCTTGTTGGCGGTGATGCCCGCCCGTTCCAGCGCCGCGTCCGCGACTTTTCCCGTCACCTTCTTCGGACGCAGGTCGACCAGGACCAGATGGCTGTCCGTCCCCCCGGTCACGATGTCGAAACCGCGTCCCAGCAGTTCGTCGGCCAGCGCCGCCGCGTTCGCGACCACCGCGCGCTGATAGGACGCATAGGAAGGCTGTAGCGCCTCCCCGAACGCAACCGCCTTGGCCGCGATGACATGCATCAGCGGGCCGC
Organism: Gluconacetobacter sp.; assembly: GCF_047721585.1. NCBI lineage: Bacteria > Pseudomonadati > Pseudomonadota > Alphaproteobacteria > Acetobacterales > Acetobacteraceae > Gluconacetobacter > Gluconacetobacter sp. The sequence continues at coordinate 56,534 of NZ_JBDNXE010000005.1, read as the reverse complement.
CCTGCAATCCGGGGAAAACCGCCGCATTGACCTTTTTCGCCAGATCGGCGTCGTTGGTCAGGATAATGCCGCCGCGCGGCCCGCGCAGCGTCTTGTGCGTCGTGCTGGTGACGATATGGGCATGCGGAAGCGGGTTCGGATAAAGCCCCGCCGCGACCAGACCGGCGAAATGCGCCATGTCCACCATCAGATAGGCCCCGACCTCGTCCGCGATCTTGCGGAAACGCGCGAAGTCGATGACCCTGGGATAGGCCGAGCTGCCGGCGACGATGATCCTGGGCCGATGTTCGCGCGCCAGCCGCTCCGCCTCCTCATAATTGAGCAGGCCGGTGTCGGGGTGAACGCCGTACTGCACCGACCGGAACCATTTGCCGGAATAGTTCGGCGCCGCACCGTGCGTCAGGTGCCCGCCGGCCGCCAGGCTCAGGCCGAGTATGACATCGCCCGGCTTGCCCAGCGCCATGAAGGCCGCCTGGTTGGCATTGGCGCCCGAATGCGGCTGTACATTGGCGAACGCCGCGCCGAATATCCGCTTGACGCGCTCGATGGCCAGCGTTTCCACGCGGTCCACATCGACGCAGCCGCCATAATAGCGTTTGCCAGGCAGCCCTTCGGCATATTTGTTCGTCAGAACCGATCCCTGGGCTTCCATGACCGCGAACGAGGCCAGGTTCTCCGACGCGATCAGTTCGATACCGTCCTGCTGCCGAACCAACTCGTCACGGAGCATCGCCGCGACCTCCGGATCGGTCGTGTCCAGAGGCCCGCCGAAAAAGCGATGGCGCTCGTTCTGTTCCGCTTCATTCATCATAACGTGCATAAGACTGCCTTTCCCGTGCCAGACCACTTTTCCCTGGAGGATGCAATGCTCGCCGAGGTCACCGGGTCCCGACTGTGATGCACTCGCCGACTCATGGAATGCCGAAAATCCTAGGGCGGATTCCCTCTCGTCATCGCTGACGCAGACGACATGGCCTTGAAGTCCTGCGACAGAATATCGTCAGGGCAGGAGGCCCCACGAAAAGCAAAAACCCCCCGGCTTGCGCCGGGGGGTTGCCATCAGCCCGCGAAGGAACCGAAAACCGGCATCCCCCGCATATCGCCCAGGACAGGCGCGGCTTCAGAATTCGGCACGAACCGACCCGAAGAACTGGCGGGGAGCCGCCAGCAGGAACGACTGATAATCGCCCGACAGCGGGAAGCCGTTTTCGCCCATCGTCGAAACATAGGACTGGTTGGTCAGGTTGTAGATATTGAAGTCCAGTTCGAGGTTCTGCATGAACCCCAGAGAATGGGCATATTTCCCCATATTGCCGAATTTGTAGCGCATGCCGAAATCCGCCAGCCAGTAGGACGGCACCTTGGTGTCGCCGGTATAGCTCAGATTACGCTGCGACATGTAGGATGCGTCGATATGCGCGTCGAACCCGCGATAGCTGTAGCTCAGGCTCGATTTGTACATCAGGCGCGGATAGGCCACGACCTGAGACCCTTTGGTGTAATAGGTCACGCCCTGCGATGACACGTTGCTGTCATACGTCGAATGGTTATAGCTGATGCTGTTATAGAGCGACACCCCACGGAACAGACGCATCGTCAGGCCGGCATCCACACCATTCATCGTGATGCCGCCGACATTCAGCACCGTGGAAATCGGGTTCACGATGTTGCCGGACGTGATCTGCTGCAAACGGTTGGAAAAATCCGTGTGATAGGCATGCAGCGTCGCATCGAGGAAATGATCGGAATAGCGATAGCCGACCGCATAGGCCCAGTCGCTTTCGGGCTTCAGGCTGGGACGCGCATAATCGAATGCAGCCTGCGTCACCGCGAAAGGCGACGCGATGGTCTTGAACTGCCCCTGCGGATAGGCATGAACGTTCTCGGCGACATCGAAATACAGTTCATGATGCTTCAGGAAGTGCCAGTCGCCGCTGATATGCGGCAGGAAGGCGCGTGCGGTCGTCAACGTACCCGTCGCCGACGCACCGGCCCCGTAGTAGCTCGTATTGTAGTAACCGTCCCCGGCGCGCGAGGTATTCAGCAGCGACTTGAACCCGAAATGCAGCGCCACATTCGGCAGCGGGTTATAGGTGTCCTGAACGAAGGCGGTAAACGTATTCGTATTCGTCGTCTGTCCATAAAGCTGCATGAAAGGCGCCTGCCGGATCTCGCCGACCGGATTGAGCATCGCGCCCTGGATCACGCCATCGACCACGTTCGGCTGCGAATACCCCCACATCGTCGAGACGAACTGGTTATTCTCATACCAGACACCGCCTTCGATATGGTTATGGGCGATCTCATACTGCACCGAGGACAGAATACCGAAGCGCCGGATGCTCGGCTCCTTCACCTGCTCGAACATCGGCGCTCCCGAAGGAGACGGATAGAACGGATTGGTCCAGTGATTGAACTGATGTTCGCCATGCCCATAGAAGGTGGTCTTCCACCGCACCCTGTCCGTCAGGCGGAAATCGCCCGTCAGACCGCCGAAATAATCGGTCGAAGCCGACGAACTGTCGTAATAGGCGGCGTCGGCCTTGTCCGAGATCCCGTCGAGCGAAGCGGGATAATGCCCCAGAGCGGCCTGAATGGCCGAGAGATAGCCGCTCGTTTTTCCATTATAGTAATTGTCGATGTAATTTCCGCCATGCTTCCAGATGTCCAGCGAGTAGTCCTGATAGTTGAACTGGGCATACTGACTGAAATCGAAAAAACTCGAAATCTTGCTGTCTTCCCCGATCGGCTGGACGAATTTCGCATTCGCCTGCTGGAAGAACTGGTTGCCCCCGCCCTTCCACTTCTCGGTATCGTTGCGCATATACGACACATAGAACTTGGTGCCGGTATGGTTCAGCGCGCCGCTGTCCACACGGATGAAGGTATGATACAGCGCGTTGCTGCCGAACGTCTGGGCCACCGTGCCGCCCAGCTTGTTCTTCGGGTCCGATGAATGGTACTCGATGGAACCGCCCAGATTATTGGTGCTGGCCACGGATTCGGCACCCGCTCCGGTCGATACGTCCAGCCGCCCGACATTCTCCGAACTGATCGCCTGAATGGGATTCAGGCCGTTATAGTTGCGGTAGGACAATTCACCCAGCGGGATGTCATCCAGCGTCGTGCTGATCTGGTTCTGCAAAAACCCGTGCATGTAGATCTGGGTCGACCAGGTATCGACACCCTGCGGATCGTCCGCCTGGAACATCACGCCGGGCTGCTGCGCCAGAACCTTCAGCGGGTTCGTGCCCGGCACGGACCGCGCGATCGCACTGGCCCCCACCGTGATCATCGTGCCATGGGCGCGACGACGGGCCGAAATGGCGACATCCTCGTTCTGCGGCAGCGGGGCGCGGACAATCGCCCGCTTCGTCGCGGCATGGGCGGCGGCTGGCGCAGGTACCGCCGCGGCAGGCGTGGCCGTGGCTGCGGTCCTGGAAGCCTTGGCGTGGTGCCGACTGTTCGGCGACGCCGCGCTTGCGCCATAGGTCGCCGCCAGGATGGACGCCATGACGGTGGACGAAAACAGGATCGTCGAGAACCGTTCGCCGTGGTTTTTTGCAGGTCGTCGCATACTGCCAAGGACTCCGAGATCTATGTCCGCAACCGGACTCTGAGAAGCAATATTCAGGATGGAAAGACCTTCGACATACGTCCCCGAAGCGGGCGGATGGCCTTCATCCGCGCCTCCCGGAGCAACCTTTCGCCCGGAGCACACCGGCAAAACCGGTGGTCCGCCATGGGCGATGCGGTCGTCTATCTGTTCAGTCCGTCCCCGGGACGAGGCTTCGCCAGCCCGTCTCTAATACGGAACGTTACAGAACCAGATTGAGATACGCATGAACGAAAGCGACGCCTATTATTTCGTTCTCGTCATAATATTCCCATCCTCGTGAACCCCGGATTGCCCGTCCCGAACGGCCGATCCGGCACGGCCGGCTTCAACCGCCGAAGGTCCGAGGACGACCCCGCGTCAAGGCGGCGAAGGTCAGGACGACAGGGACACGTTACCGCCCGAAGCCGATGCCTCGCACCGGCCACGGACTATCCGTGGCGCGCTTCTCCCGACAGGGCCTGGAGAATATCGGCATCGTCGCACAGCCCGATCAACCGCCCCTCGTCCTCCACCAGAACGGGAAAACCACTGCGCTGGCGCACCGCGATGACCTCGCCCAGGCTCATCCCGACCGGTACGATACAGACGGCCCCGCGCACCCACTCATGATGTGCCGTCGCCACGCGCTCCTGATCGCCGATGCGTACCGCCCTCGCGTCCGGACCGATTGCGATATTCCCGCCATCAATCATCCCGTCCGCCCGCAGGGGCAGATCATGGAAACGCCGCATGAAGGTCGATGCCAGAATGGTCGGCAGCGGATTCATGTGCCGGATGAATTCCGCGACATAGTCATTGACCGGACGCAGGGCGATATCGTCGGGCGTGCCGGTCTGGATAATGCGCCCCTCGCGCATGATCGTGATCCGGCTGCCGATCTTCAACGCCTCGTCGATATCGTGGCTGACGAACAGAATCGTCTTTTTCAGCCGTTTCTGCAGGTCCATCAACTCGTCCTGCAATTTTCGGCGAATCAGCGGATCAAGCGCGGAAAACGGCTCGTCCATCAGCAGGATATCGGCATCGGTGGCGAATGCGCGCGCAAGGCCCACACGCTGCTGCATCCCGCCCGACAGTTCGTGGACCTGGGCATCGGCCCAGTTCGAAAGCCCGACCAGCGCCAGTTTTTCCTCGACGATCTCCCGCCGGATCGACGGCGCCATCCCGCGCAGTTCCAGCCCGAATCCGACATTGTCACGCACACTCCGCCACGGGAGCAGGCCGAATTGCTGAAAGACCATGGCGATGCGCGTCTTGCGCAATTCGCGCAACGTCTCGTCGTCGCAGCGCGCGATATCCAGCCACGCGGACCCGTTGCCGATGCGCACTTCGCCACGCACGGGCCGGTTCAGGCGATTGGCCGCGCGCAGCAGCGTCGATTTGCCCGATCCCGACAGCCCCATCAGCACGCTGATTTCACCGCGTGCCACCGCCAGGTTCGCGCCCGCCACGCCCACCGTCACCTTCAGGGCGCGGCCGATTTCCTCGCGCGTCTCGCCGGCATCCAGCCGCGCCAGCGCCGCCTCGATCGCGCCGCGCCGGCCGCTGCGGTCGAACAGGATGTCGATATTGCGGAATTCCAGCGCCGCGGTCTTCGTCTCGGTCACGATGCGCTATCCTTCGAACGGCAGAGACGATCGAGCATGATGGCGAGAAGCACGATCACGAAACCGGATTCGAAACCAACATCGACCTGCACCGTATTCAATGCCCTGACCACCGGAACGCCCAGGCCGCCGGCCCCAACCAGCGCCGCGATCACGACCATGGACAGGCTGAGCATGATGCATTGCGTCAGTCCGGCCTGGATCATCGGCAGGGCGGCCGGCAATTCGATCTTCCACAGAATCTGCCGTTCTGTGGCGCCGAACGCCTCGCCGGCCTCGATCAACGCCCGCGGCACCCGCGCGATCCCCATCTGGGTCATGCGGATCGGCGCGGGCACGGCAAAGATGATGGTCGAGATCATGCCCGGCACCGTGCCCAGCCCGAACAGGATCAGCGTCGGGATCAGATAGACGAAGGTCGGCAATGTCTGCATCAGGTCAAGGATCGGATGCAGCACCATCGCCAGGCGCGGACGATGCGCGGTGGCAACCCCCAGCGGCACGCCGATCGCCATGCAGCACAGGGTCGAGAACAGGATCAGCGACAATGTCGCCATCGTCTCGTTCCAGTATCCCTGGTTGATGATGAACAGCAGCCCCAGCGCGATCAGCGCCACCAGCCCCCACGACCGGCGCAGGAACCATGCCCCGGCCACGGCGGCCGCGACCACCAGCAACGGCGGCACGTCCAGCAGCACCGTGGTCAGTCCGTCCGCACAGGCGCCGACCACGTCGCTGATCGCGTCGAAGACGCCCATCCCATAATGCCGGATCACATCGATCACCGCCGCCATGGCGGTGCCGATGGGAATCTTGTGTCCTGCAATCCAATGTTCTGGTGCCATCATCCGTGCGCCCTTCATTCAGCAGTGATCAACGCCGGTCCGTTCGATCGTCATCCATCGCGGCAATCCCATGCAAGCCGGCGCTATCCGCCGGTAACCTGGCGCGTCCATTCCGGCAGATTGTAAAAGTTCGAGATCCGGGCGACCTTGCCCTCCCGCAGGGTAAAGAATGCGCCCGCGGGCAGGACGTAACGCTGGCCATAGGCCTCCGGCAGCCCGTCGTCGGTGCTCAGATAGGTTCCGTGAACGACGAATTCCGCCGCCGCCCGGTCGCCAAGCCCATCGACCATCACCACCACGTCCCGGATCTCTTCGCGATAGCAACGGTCCATGCGGGCCAGGAAGGTACGAAACGCCTCCACGCCGCGCTCGCAGCCGCCCTGGTTGATGTCATGCACGACATCGTCGGTCAGCAGGGCCAGAAAAGCCTCGCGATCGCCGGAATTGAAGGTGCGGTAATAGGTTTCGATCAGCGTGCGGGTATGTTCAGCGGACATGATGGGCTCCGGTCGATCTTGCTTGAAATTCAGACAAAGGAATGGACGCCGGCCGGAGGCACATGGGCTGGCCAGTCGCGGCAGTTGCGCACCGCCCCATCCTGGCGCACCGCGTCCAGCGCGGCCGGGTCGAGTGTGGCAAAGGCCCAGGACCCGGTATTCATCGCCCCCTGCGCGATGATGCCATCGGGCGGAAATCCCCGATCCATCGGGCCATAGATCGCGGCACAGCCGCAATTCGCGTCCAGCGTCTGCAACCACGGCGCGTCGCCGACCGTCGGCGCCACCGCGACGAAACACTGGTTTTCCAGCGCCCGCGCCTGGGCCGACACGCGGACGCGGTTGAAGCCGTGCAGCGTATCGGTGCAGGTCGGCACCAGGATCAGCCACGCCCCCGCCTCGACCTGCGCGCGGGTCAACATCGGAAATTCGGAATCGTAGCAGATCGCCGTGCCGATCCGGCCCCAGGGGGTGTCGAACACGCCCGGCGGGTCGCCGGCCCGCACGCCCCAGGCTTCGGTCTCGAAACGGGTCATGACATGCTTGTCCTGAAACGCAACCCGCCCGTCGGGCGCAATCAGCGGCGCGCGGTTGCGCACGAAACCGGCTTCGGGGCGCGGCAGGGTGCCGGGCATCAGCCACACCCCATGGCGCTTCGCGGCACCGATCATGATGTCCAGCAGGGCATCGCTGCGCCGGCATACGGCATGCAGTTCCGCCGTGGGGTCGGACTGCCCCGGCGCCGTCATCGCCGATGCGGCCTCCATGCAGGCATATTCCGGCAACAGCAGCAGGTCGGCCTGGCGCGCGCCTTCCGCGACGACACGATCCAGATGGGCGTCGTAATCCTCCAGGGTGCGTGCCCGCTCGACCGGCCACGCATAGGCTCCAAGACGCAATGTCCGGCTCATCTGTCCTCCACAATCCGTTCGGGCAACGCTGCCGTGCCCAGGGCTTTCCCCCAGAAATCGAGGCGATGGGGAACCTCGTGCCCGGTCCCGACCTCCTGCCAGGGATAGACGCAGGTCAGACCGGGCAGCGGGGCGTACCCCCGGCGGGCCCAGAATGCGTCCAGCGGCGCCCAGCCCTCGGGCCTCGCCGGGTGGTCCGGCGGGCGGCGGACCGCGCAGAATACGGCGAAATCAGCACCGGCCGCGCGCGCCACCTCCTCGCGCATCGCAAAGAAGCGGACCCCGGCCCCCTGCCCCCGCCATGCCGGCAGCAGAACGGATTCGCCAAAATAGAAGAACCGTCGCAGATCCTGCCCCCGCGCCTCGAACGGCGCACGCATGGGACCGGCTTCGTCGGCCAGCGGCAGGCAGGTGGACGCACCGACGATCCGCCCGCCACCGTCACGCGCGACGATGGCCGCCGCCTGCGGGCTGCGCAGATAGACTTCGAGATACTGCCGCTCATAAAGCGGGTCGGCCCCGTCATAGAGATAGGGCCACTCGCGGAATACCGTAATTCTGAGCCGCGCCAGGTCGTCGGCGATCTCGGCCAGGCATCCGGCATGGCGGATTTCGAACGAAAGCGGCTCCATCAGGCTTCATCTCTCCGCAGGGACTGCGCATCGCAGCGCGAGGCATCGATCCGGATATGGCGCGAGACGACATCCGCACACACCAACGCCCACGCGTTTTAAGGCCGACGCGCGGGTGATGGAATACGCAGCATGCCGAACCAAGCCCACAAAACCGGCCCGGCGGCCTCAAACATCGCCTCATGTCGAAACCAAACCATTCCGCGACGCAAACATTCGGGTGAATAACGAATGGAGGCGGACATGATATTCCCATGACGTCCGCCAGTCCGCGAAGGAGTGATCATCCGGATGCCCAAACGCACCGCCCGCCCTGGCCGGATCGCCTGCCTGTTCGCGGCGGCGAGCCTGCTCGCCGCGCCCGCCGTCGCGGCGTCTCCCGCCGGCGATCCGGCGGCCTGCGTGCCCATCCGCCTGTCCAATGTGGGCTGGACGGATGCCGAAGCCGTCACGTCGGTCGCCGCGACGCTGTTCGACGCGCTCGGCTACGCGCCGCAGACGCCGCTGCTGCCGCTGGTCATGACCTATATGGCGATGCGCGACCGGCGCGTGGATGCGTTTCTCAGCAACTGGCAGCCCATGGGCAGCACGCCGATCGCGCCTTTCCTCGCCGATGGCTCGGTGGAGCGGCTGGCCGTCAACCTGTCGGGCGCCCATTACACGCTGGCCGTTCCCGAGTTCGTCTGGCAAGCCGGTCTGCGCGATTATCGCGACATCGCCAAATGGGGTCCGCGCCTCGGCTACATGATCTTCGGCCTGGAAGCCGGCAATGACGGCAACGCCCTGGTGCTGGACATGATCCGCAAGGACCAGTTCCACCTGGGGCGCTTCCGCCTGGTCGAAAGCAGCGAGCAGGGCATGCTCAGCCAGGTCGACCGCAGTATCCAGAGCCACCGGCCGATCGTATTCCTGGCGTGGGAACCCCACCCCATGAACCTGCGTTTCGCCCTGCACTACCTGACCGGCGGCGACGATGTCTTCGGCCCGGACGGCAAGACCACCGTCAACACCGTCATCCGGCGCGGCTATCGTACGGACTGCCCGAACGCCGCGCGATTGCTGGCCCAGATCCGCTTCACCATTCCCGACGAGAACGGCATGATGCTGGCCATCCAGCAGGACCACACGCCGCCGCTCCAGGTCGCCCGGCAGTGGCTGCGCGACCACCCGGACGCCTGGCGCGCCTGGCTGGACGGCGTGACGACGCGCGACGGGGCGCCGGCCCTTGCCGCCGTGCGGGCACATCTGTCACTGCCCCCGGCCAATTGATCGGTTATGGCGAAATATATGAAATTTATGTCGTATTTTAAGCAGGCGTCCACAGCCCCCCGCACTTAACCTTGTTTCGAACAAGAAACTACGTGCCGGACCGATTGCCGGGGCCGGCTCGTTCGGGAGAATGATCATGTCAGAAGGAGCATCGGGCGACACGAAGCCGCGACTGCGCGTCGGCTTCATTCTCGCCGAACATTTCACGCTCTCCGCGTTCGCCCTGTTCGTCGACCATCTGCGTCTGGCCGCCGACAAGGACGACCGGAGCCGTCCGATCCATTGTTCATGGCAGGTCCTGTCCTCGTCGGTCCACCCGGTGCGGTCCAGTTGCGGCGTCGCGATCGCGCGGGACGCCTCCCTCGGCGATCCGCGTGCGTTCGATTACATCGTCGTGGTCGGCGGCCTGCTGCACGGGCAGAAGCAGATCGATTACGTGACGACCGTCTGGCTGCGCCGGGCCGCGGAGATGGGCATCACGCTGATCGGCGTCTGCACCGGCACCTTCGCCCTCTGCCAGGCCGGCCTGATGGATAATCGTCGCGTCTGCGTCAGCTGGTACCATCATCGGGACTTCCAGGAAGCCTTCCCCGCGCACGAGGTCGTCAGCGACCAGATGTTCCTCGACGATGGCGACCGCATCACCTGCTCGGGCGGCGGAGCGGCGGCCGACGTGGCCCTGCACCTGATCGAACGCAGCATCGGCCGCCCGGCCGGGTTGAAGGCAAGCCACATCCTGCTGATGGAACGCGCGGGCAAGATCAGCAACCAGATCAGGCTGCAACCCCAGCCGCCGACCCTGGTTGCGGAAACCCGTTTCGCCGATCCGCGGGTCCGGCGCGCGGTGCTGCATATGGAACAGAACATGGCCCGGCCGCTGCCGATCGCGCAGCTCGCCGCGCGGCTGGGCATTTCCAGCCGGCAGCTCGAACGCCTGTTCCAGACCACGCTGGGCCGCAAGCCGCAGGATTTCTATCGCACGCTGCGCCTGCGCCATGCCCGCGCGCTGCTGGAGGCGGGGGAAATGAGCGTGACCGAAATCGCGATCGACATGGGCTTTTCCGACTGCTCGCATTTCTCCCGTCATTTCAAGAGCATGTTCGGCATCAGCCCCAGTGCCTGCCACCGCACCACCCTGCCCGGTTTCACCTCCCGTCACGACGCGCCCGACATGCAGTCCCATGCCGGCATCCGTCTGTTCTCCGATTGATGAAGATACCCAGATCCATGGCCCATTCCGACGCGCACGTCCTGATCGTTACCTGTGCCAGCCAGCCCGGCCTCGTCGCCGCCTGGTCGGGTTGCCTGTTTCAGGCCGGCGCGAACATCATCGAAATCAACCAGCATGCCGACCTGGCGGAAAACCAGTTCTTCATGCGCATCGCCTTCACCGCCGGCATCCCGCCCGAGCGGAGCATGCTGGCGGCGGTCGCCGCGCGCTTCGACGCCCACTGGCAGCTCCACCCGCCGCGCGAACGGCAGCGCGTGCTGATCATGGTCTCGAAATTCGACCATTGCCTGGCCGACCTGCTGTATCGCTGGCGCATCGGCGAACTGGCGATGGACCCGGTCGCCATCGTCTCCAACCACCCGCGCACGGCCACGCAGGCCGTCGAGATCGGCGACATCCCGTTCCACCACCTCCCCGTCACGCGCGACACCAAGCCGGAGCAGGAGGCAAGCCTGCGGGCCTTGATCGAGGAAACCGGGGCCGACCTCGTCATTCTCGCGCGCTACATGCAGGTCCTGTCCGATACGATGTCGGCGTCGCTCGCCGGCCGGTGCATCAACATCCACCATTCCTTCCTGCCGGGCTTCAAGGGCGCGCGGCCCTATCACCAGGCCCATGTGCGCGGCGTGAAGCTGATCGGCGCAACCGCCCATTACGTCACGACCGATCTCGACGAAGGACCCATCATCGAACAGGATGTCGAGCGCATCACCCACGCGGATACGCCGGACGACCTGATCCGCAAGGGCCGGGATGTCGAGCGCCGCGTCCTGTCGCGGGCCGTGAACTACCACCTTCAGCATCGTGTCATTCTCGACGGGCATCGCACCGTCGTCTTCCCCGACTGACAGGCTCCCCCTGCCGGTCGGGACGCCAGACGGTCAGATCTCGGCGGCGACGCCTGCGAACGAGAACACGACCGGTTCGACGCCCAGATCGGCCATGATCCGCCCGAATGCGCTTCGCGGGATCACCCAGGTCTCGGTATTGTCCAGCGGATGGCAGGTGATGGCATCGGCTTCGAGCAGCGAGGCTTCGATGGCGAAACGCACCTGGCGCTGCGTGTCGGCGACCAGGCTGAGCGGCCCCAGCGCGCCCGGCTCGGTCCCCAGGACCGTGCGCATCAGGTCGGGACTGGCGAAAGAGAGGCGTTTGGTGCCGATCAGCGCCGGCAGGGCCTTCATGTCCAGCCGGCAATCCGCCGGTACGGTAACCAGCACCAGCACGCCCTTGGCATCCTTGAGGAAGGCATTCTTGGTATGCACGCCCTCCAGCCCGGCATAATGCAGATCCGCCTCCTCCACCGTCTGCACCGGCGGGTGGCGCACGCTCTTCGGCTGAAAGCCCAGACGGTCCAGCAGGGCACGTAAATCGTCACGCATCAGGCGATGCTCCTCGTGATGGTCCAAGCACACCCAGCGCCCGGAGATGGTCTCGCAGTACGGTCGCCGCCTCGGCGATATCCGGATGATCCAGCACCTGTCCCGCCCCCGTCCGCGCCGACGCACCGATCAGGCGCGGCCGCGCGCGATAGGGCCGGTCGTCGCCCTCCGCCGCACCCTCGGCCGCCACCGGCGCGGGACCGGCCACCGGCACGACCCGCAATTCGGCCCGGCGCGCCCGATCGAAGACGAAAGGGGGAGCCGGCGCCGCGTCATGGGCGACCAGGATGCAGGGCAGGCGGACACGCGCCTCCTGCCGCGCGCCCTGCGGCAGGCCGATCATGACGGACAGCCAGCCATCCGCCGCCGCGCCGACGGCGATCACCCCGGCCAGCAGCGGCCAGCCGAGTCGTTCGGCCAGCAGATAGGGCAGCATGCCGCTATCCTCGCCGCCGCGCGCCTGCCGCCCGGCCAGCACCAGGTCCGGCGGATCGGCGCCCAGGTAGGTCGCCTGGTACGTGGCCAGGGCCTCGACCGCGTCGCCTCCCCCGTCCAGGCAGTCCACGCGGGCCAGCCCATGCGCCGCCGCCAGTCGCAGGGCGGGCGACGGGCCACCCGCATGCAGGCCCTCGGCCGCCCCGCCGATCGACCGCGCCAGCCCGATCGCGGCAATCTCACCCTGCGGCGGCGCCGGACGACCGGAAAGCGGATCGATCCCGCCCGACAGGAGTACAATGCTCCGCATCACGCCCCCTCCTCCCGCAACAGGGCCAGCAGGGCCGGCATCACCGCCTGCGCATCGGCAACGATCGACAGTCCGGCGCGTGCGATGATCGCGGCATGCAGGTCGGTATTCACCGCCACGACGTGCTCCACCTTGCCCAGCCCCTGAAGATGCTGCGGCGCGCCGGCAATGCCGAACGCCAGATAGCATCGCGCATCCAGCACCGTACCCGACGCCCCCACCTGGGCGGCGCGCGGCATCAGGCCCGCATCGCAGACCACGCGGCTCGCCCCCTCCGTCGCGCCCAGTGCGCGGGCAAGGGCATGAAATGTCTCGAAATCCGTGACGCCCTGCCCCGCCGACACGACGAACGGCGCCTCCGACAGCGGGACCGCGCCGGCCGGTGCCCGCGCGACGGGTCCAAGCACCACGCCTCCCACCGGCCGCGCGGACGGCGAGGCTGGCGGCGGCCCGGCCTCCAGCATCCGTCCTTCGCGGGCCTCTCCGGCGTAGGGGGCCACCCGGTCGCACGGCAGGGTCACCACCCGCGCCACCGCCGCGACACGCTCATACCGGCCGCCGCGACACGGCCGGATACCCTGGCGGACATTCAGCGCCTCGACCCCCGGCTGGATCGGCCAGCCGCTCCGCGCCGCCACCCGCCGCGCGAGATCCCCGCCGACCCTGCTCTCGGCGAACAGCACATGGCGCGGATCGAAGGAGCCGAGCAGGTCCATCAGCACTCCGGGCACCGCTTCCGGACCGTCCGTGCCGCCGACCGTCAGCACGCGATCCGCGCCCGCCTCGCCGGCCGCATTGCCGGCCACGTCGCCGAGACCGATCAGCACGACACCGCCATCGGTTCCGGCCAGCATCCGCGCCGCGCCGACAAGCTGGCGGCCCCAGCGGTCCAGCCCGCCATCGACGGCCTCGACGACGGCGGCCACCCAGAAGGCGGGCGTTTCGATCCGCCGGACGGTCGCTTCGCGCGGCCGGCGCGACACGACCATGCCCGCGACATTCCCGTCACGCGCCAGGCGCGGCCGCTCTCCGCCGGGCACAAGGCACCGCGACCGCTCGGCACGCGGGTCCCGCCTGATCCGTCCCGTCATGGCACCACGGCCTCCAGCACGAGTTCAGCCACGTCCTTCACCTCGGGGCGCTCCCCCGTCACGCCTTCGAGCATCGCCGTGCATCCGGGGCACGCCACCGCGACGATGGACGCGCCGCTCTGCCGGACCTGCTCCATCCGCAGGTCGGGAATCCGGGTGACCGCATCGACATCGCTCGCCGGGCTTCCGCCGCCACCGCCGCAGCACATGGACCGCATGCCGTGGCGCTCGACTTCCACGCGGGTGCGACAGGCCGCGTCCAGCAGGCGGCGGGGCGCGTCGATCACACCGTTATAGCGCCCCAGATAGCAGGGATCATGATAGGCCACGGCCGGCCCGTCACGCTGCGCGAGGACAAGCCGCCCGTCCCGCACCAGTTCGTCCAGCAGGGTCGTATGGTGCTCGACCACCCATGTCCCGCCCAGCGCGGGATATTCGTTTTTCAGGACGTGGAAGGCATGCGGGTCGGCGGTGACGATCCTGCCGAATCTCCGTGTTCCAAGCACCCCGATCGCATCCCGCGCCAGCGCCTGGAACGTCGCCTCGTCCCCCAGCCGCCGCGCGACATCGCCGCAATCGACTTCGTCGGCGCCCAGCGTGGCGAACCGCAGCCCCGCCTTGCGCATCAGCGTCACCAGCGCCCGCAGCGATCGCCCGTAACGCAGGTCGTAGGCCCCCTCGCCCAGCCAGAGCAGGATATCGGTCTCCTCCCCCGGCGCGAGGACCGGAACATCCAGGGCCGCGATCCCGTCCGTCCGCGCATCGAGCGCCCGCCCGCCCGGCTCCGCCTGCTCCCGCGACGCACGCAGCACCTGCTCCGCGCCCGCCGGCACCGCGCCTTTCATCAGGGTCTGGCCACGCCGCAATGCAATCACCGCGTCCACATGCTCGATCAGCATCGGGCATTCCTCGACGCAGGCGCGACATGTGGTGCAGGCCCACAAGGTGTCGGGTGCCAGCACTTGTCCGACGATCTCGGCATCCATGCCGCCACCGCCGGGCATGGCCGGCGCATGGGGCGCGGGGCTCCCGGCATAGGGCGCGGGCCGCTCCCGCATCGCACCGGAGAGCCCCTGTATCAGCGCCTTCGGATTCAGGCGCTGCCCCGCCGCGAAAGCCGGACAGGCTTCCTCGCAGCGCCCGCACTGAATGCAGGCATCGAAACTTGCCAGTTCCGGCCGGGTAAAATCGCGCGGCGTCAGCACACCCAGCCGCTCATGCACAAGATCGAGCGGCCACAGCGCCGTATCGAACGGGCGCAGGAGACCGGCACGGGCAAACCGGCCGGGCCGCGTATGTCCGGCAAGCCAGGCAATGCCCGCCAACCCATGACGCATCGGCCCGCGCCCGACGGCGACCAGCAGCGCGACACCGCCAGCCAGGGCCAGGGTCAGTCCGGCCAGGCCCGCCGCATGAAGGCCGGTGTCACTCACGGAGAGCGCGACGACCACATTCCCCACACACCACGCAAGCAGCGCGACCGGCAGCCAGACAAACGCCCCCCCCGAAAGCTGGGACGGGGTATGCGGCCGCCTGCGGGCGCGATCAATCAGGGCACCCCACGCCCCCAGCACGAAGAAAACGATCGCGACAATCCGGATGATGAATCCGGGCACCGGCGGCATCCCCGGCAGCACGCCCAGCAGCAACGCCAGCGAACCGCCCAGCAATCCCCCGGCGGCCAGCGCGTGCATGCGCGCATTCCTCGGCCGCCTGGCAACGACGTGATGAACGTCCACGAGATAACGCCGCGGCACCAGCACCAGGCCGGCCAGCCAGGACCGACCGACCGGGCGCCCCTTCAGCCAGCGCGCCAGCAGAACCATCCAGACGAGGGCCACAGCCGCCCCCGCGCACGCCATTTCCGCAAGAACCAGCCAGCGCATGGTGTCAAAGATCCTTGCACAGCCGCAGCGCGTCATAGAGCGCGGCATGAATGTTGCGCGCCGCCACCGCATCGCCGATGCGGAACAGCGCATAATCGCCCATTTCGATCCGCCCCATCACCGGCTGGGGCCGCCCGGCGATCAGCGCATGCGCGTCGGTCTGCCCGGCATTGGCCGAGCCCGCTTTCAGCGCGTCATAAAGCGTCGTATCCGGCACCCCGCCGCGATCGACCACGATGTGATCGACCACCCGCTCCTCTTCCGTGCCCGTCATGGTGTTGCGCAGCACGGCGACCAGACGGTTCCCCTCGCGCCAGGTCTCGGTCAGTTCCACGTTCGGCGTCGTCACCACGTTCAGCCGATAGAATTCGCGCAGATGCACCGGCTGGTTGGTGGTGCCGACCTCCTGCGCCACCAGCCGGTCATGCGTCGCCAGTTCGACCAGGCAACCGCGTGTCGCCAGCAGTTCGGCCACCGAGGCGGCATTGTGCTGGCCCATCTCGTCGAACAGCAGCACGCTGCCCGACGGCACGACCCGCCCCGCCAGCACGTCGCGCGTGGTGCAGTGCAGGTCGCTGCCCGGATCGTCCCCCAGGATCGCATCGCCCCCCGTCGCCAGAATCACGACATCCGGCGCGCACAGCAGGATATCGGCCATCGTGGCCTCACACCCCAGCCGCAGATCGACACCCAGCTTGCGCACCTGCCCGTCCAGCCAGCGCACGATGCCCGACAGCGCCTCGCGCCACGTCGCGCGCACGGCCAGGTTCACCTGTCCGCCGGTGCGGTCGTCGCGCTCGAACACCGTCACGGAATGGCCGCGCAGGGCACAGACCCGCGCCGCTTCCAGTCCCGCCACCCCGGCGCCGACAATGACGACGCGCCGCGCCGTTTCGGCGGGCGGGATCTCGTGCGGCATCGTCGCCTCGCGGCCCGTCGCCGCGTTCTGCAGGCACAGCGCGTCGCCGCCGACATAGATCCGGTCGATGCAATAGCCGGCGCCCACGCATTGCCGGATATCGTCCTCGCGCCCGTCCGCGAGCTTGCGCACCAGATGCGGGTCCGCGATATGCGCGCGCGTCATCGCCACCATGTCGATATGGCCTTCCGCCACCGCGCGCGCCGCCGTCGCCAGGTCGGTAATCCGCTGGGCATGGAAGACGGGCACATCCACCGCCCGCTTGACCGCGCTGGCCAGACCCAGAAAAGGCGCGACGGGAAAAGCCATGTTGGGCAGCGACACCGCGTGCGCCATCTCGTCGCGCGCCTGGCCGCCGATCACGTTGACAAAGTCGATCAGGCCCCGCCCCGCATAGGTTTCGGCGATCGCGATGCATTCATCCTGCGTCAGGCCGCCCTTCAGCATTTCGTCGCCCGACATGCGCATGCCGACCACATAATCGTCGCCGACCGCCTCGCGGATCGCACTCAGCACCTCGATCCCGAAACGCATCCGGTGCTCCAGGCTGCCGCCATAGGCGTCGCTCCGGTGATTCACCCCCGGGCTCCAGAACTGGTCCAGCAGATGCCCGTGCGCACCCGAGATTTCCAGCCCGTCCAGCCCGCCTTCGCGGCAGCGCCGCGCCGCGGCGGCGAACGCGCGCACCACGCGGGCGATATCCTCCGGCTCCATCTCCTTCGGAATCGACCGCGACGCCGGCTCGCGCCGGACCGAAGGCCCGATCACCGGCAGCCACGCATCGGTATCCCAGCGGGTGCGGCGGCCCATATGGGTCAACTGGACCATCAGCCGGGCACCATGGTCATGCACCCGGTCCGCGAACTGGCGGAAATACGGGATCACGCTGTCGTCGGACACCGCGATCTGGCTCCACGGCGTGGCCGGGCTGTCCACCTCGACCGACGACGATCCGCCGAACATGGTCAGCCCGATACCGCCCCTGGCCTTCTCGGCATGATAAAGCTGGTAGCGTTCCTGCGGCTTGCCATCGACACCGTAACCCGGCGCGTGGCTGGTGCTCATCACCCGGTTGCGAATGACCATCGACTTGATGCGCAACGGCTTCAAGAGAGCATCGGCGTGGGGAATCATGGTCGTTCCTCTAACGTGCCTGCCGCTGACGTTCCTGGCGCGGCGCGTAGCCGAACCGGTTGCGAAAGGCAGTCGAAAAATGGGTCAGGGACATGAAGCCGCAGGCAATGCCGACATCGGTCACCGACATGCTGGTCTGGCGCAGCAGGCGCCGCGCGCGTTCCAGCCGCGCCGCCGCCAGATAGGCGGCCGGCGTCGCCCCGGTATGCGCCCGGAACAGGCGTTCGAGCTGGCGTTCCGACAGGCCGGCGGCACTGGCGATCTCGCCGACGCTCAGCTTCTGGTCGATACGGCTTTCCATCAACTGCACCGCCCGCCCCAGTGACGGCGGCAGAGGGTCCAGCGCGATCACGGGCTGCGCCTCGCTGCCCGTCCGATCGCGCGCCAGCAGAAACTGCATCGCGATCTCGCGTGCCCGCGCCGGGCCGACATGCGCGGCGACGATCCGCAACATCATGTCCAACGGCACCGCCCCGCCCGTGCAGGTCATCCGGTCGCGATCGATCACGAACAATTCGTCCACGATATCGATCTCGGGAAATTCCTCGCGGATCGCCCCCAGATTTTCCCAATGGATCGCGCAGCGATAGCCACGCAGCAGCCCGGCTTCGGCCAAAGCGAACGTACCGGTGCACAACGCCCCGATCACGATCCGCTGCCGCGCCACCCGCCGCAGCGCCACCCGCAACGCCTCGCTGGTCGCGGCACGGACATCGATCCCGCCGCACACGAACAGCACGTCCAGCTCCGCGCCATCCCCCAGCGCCCCGGTCGGATGCAGCGCCAGCCCGTTGCTCGCCTCGACCGGCGCCCCGTCCAGGCTCAGCACCTGCCAGGCATAATCGTCCCGGCCGGTCACCCGGTTGGCCATGCGCAGGGCCTCGATCGCGTTGCTGACCGCGATCATCGAATAGGTCTTCAACGTCAGAAACCCGAAGCGGCGCAGGCTGGCCAGGTCGCTGGCGCGTGATGCCATCGGTCTAACGCTCGATCACAAGGTCGCTGGTGGGGCGCGCGCAGCAGATCAGGATCATGCCCTGATCGATCTCGCGCTGACGGATGCCGCCGTCATGCTGCATGTCCACAGTCCCCGACACCAGCTTGCACTTGCAGGTTCCGCACATGCCCTTGGCACAGGATGCCGGCAGGCGCATGCCCGCCGCCCGCGCGGCGGAAAGTACGAACGTGTCCGCGCCACATTCGATCTCGCGCCGGCTGCGCGTGAAACTGACCTTGTGCCGCGCCGCATCCAGCGCCTCGATCTGCGCTGGAATGTCGGGCTCCTCCGCCGCCAGCACGCCAAAATCGAAGCTCTCTTCGTGAAAATGCGCCATGTCCAGTCCGGCCTGCCCGACCAGGGCGCGAACCGATGCCCGGTATCCTTCCGGCCCACAAACGAAAACATGACGGTCGCTCAGGTCCGGCACCTCACGCGCCAGCAATGCGGCGTCGAGCCGACCCATCGCGCCCGGCCAGCGGTTCTGCGGCGTGTCGCGCTCGCAGATCGACCGCACGCGGAACGACGGCGCCTGCTCCGCCATCCACGCCAGTTCCCGCGCGAAGATCAGGTCTTCGGGCGAACGGGCGGAATGCAGAAACACCGCGTCCACATCGAAGCGCGTGTCGATCAGGTTCCGCGCCATCGACATCACCGGCGTGATCCCGCTTCCCGCCGAAAGAAAGAGATATTTCTCCGGCGCGGCATCACGGGGCGGGTCCAGCGTAAAATCGCCCATCGGGCCTAGCGCCGCGATGTCCATCCCCGGTCGCAGATGGTCGTGCAGCCAGTTGGAAACCGGCCCGCCGGGCACGCGCTTGACCGTGATCGCCACGGAATCCGGCCGGCTCGGCGACGAAGACAGGGTATAGCAGCGATGGATTTCCGCACCGTCGATCCTGACGGTAAACGTCATGAACTGACCGGGCGTGTAGCGGAACCGCCTGGGCTGGGCCGCCGTCAGGATAAAGGTCGCGACATCGTGGGTCTGCCGCCGCACGGCGCGGCAGACCAGCACGTCATCACTTTCGGGGTCCCAGAAGGGGGGCGGATCACGATCGCTCATCTGCATCCTGCACGCTGCGTTTCATCCATCAACCCAGATGCACCTTGAGACGCGCGCAGTACCACTCCATGAATTTCTCCACGAGTCCTTCGGTATGCGGCGAATAGGGGCCGGGGATATAGGCAGGGTCGCTCACCCCGCGCTGCGTCATTTCCACCAGATCGGCATCCTGCCGGTTGGTGGCGTTCCATACGCCGGTCAGGTTTTCCAGATCGTAATCCACACCCTCGACCGCGTTCTTGTGGACCAGCCATTTGGTACGCACCAGCGTGCGTCCTTCGTCAAGCGGAATGACCGAAAAGGTCACGACATGGTCGCCCATGAAATGGTGCCACGAATTGGGCTGGGTCCAGAAATGCAGGCCACCCGCCGCCTTGTCGCGCAGCGCGCCCAGCGGCAGCCGGCAGGCCGCCATCGTGTCCATCGTCTGGCTCTCGCCCGAACCGTCCAGCGGCAGCCGCTCGGTCCGGAAGCCGGTGGGCCTGTCCTCCAGATGCTCGATCAGGCGCGACGGCAATCCCCCCGCTTCCCACCGTTCATGCGATGTCCGGCGCAATGTCGCATAGCGTTCCGCCTGCTCCAGTTCCTCCGCGCCCAGTTCCTCGGGCGCGAAGCCGAAACCGTAGGCGAAGAGGGGAATGGTCAGTTCCGGGTGGTTGGGCATGCAATGGTAGCACTCGCGGTTATTCTCCAGCACGAGCTTCCAGTTGCCATATTCGATCAGGTCCGCCGTATGGGCGACGCGCGTGTTCTTCAGGTCATGCGGCGCCAGATAGGGCTCCATCTGGCCGATCACGTCGTCGATATCGTCCGGCGGATCGTCGGAGAGGCAGACGAACAGCAGCCCGGCCATCGAGCGCAGCGCGACGGGACGCAGCCCCAGGCACGCATGATCGAACCCTTCGCCCATATGTTCGGCGAATTTCAGCGTCCCATCCAGCCCATAGGTCCAGGCGTGATAAGGACAGACCAGATTCCCGACGATGGCCGGCCCCGGCGGCAGCAGGCGCGCGCCGCGATGGCGGCAGACATTATGGAAAGCCCGGATCTGCTCGTCGTCGCCCCGAACGATCACGACCGAGGATTTGCCGATCTCGACGGCCAGGGCGTCGCCGGCCTCCGGCACCTCGCATTCCACGGCCACATAAAGCCAGTGGCGATGGAAGATCGCGTCCATGTCCGCCGCGAAGACCTCAGGCGAGGTATAGAACGCGCTCTCCAGCGCATGCCGCGGTCGCCGGCGGGCGACCAGTTCGCGAATGGCGGCGATATCGTAGTTCGTCATGGCACAACGGTCTCCAGCGGAGGACGAGACGGATATATGGAGCAGACCCGGCCCGTTCGACGGGGCCTGGACGATGACGTTACGATATCGATATACTATGGCACCTTTCAATTCGCGCCATGAATTTCCGCTATATCGCCAGACTCGCAAAAGTGATGCCCCGCGCCACCTCGCGGATGCCGTTCTCGGCATAGGCGGCGAAGGACCGCCAGACCTCGATATGGAAACGATGCGGCGCCGTCCGCCAGAAAACGGCATCGGCCTTCTCCAGCACCGAGCGCGTGGCCATGCTGACGGGAAAGGCGTGTTCCGCGAAATCCAGCGGGCAGAGCCCCGACAGAATCCGCGCCGCCCACGGCCCTTCCAACGTCAGCGTCACATTGCGGTCGGAAACCCCGACCAGACTGTGCGGCACGGCACCCAGAGCCGCCTCGATCCCCGCCGGATCGTCGGCCTGCGGCAGAAGGAGCAGTTCGAACGGCCCCAGCCGCAGGGCCGTGCCGCCCGCCCCGGTGGCGGCACGCAGCAGCGCGGGCGCGTCGTCCAGCCCCAGCAGCCTGCCGGCCGCCTGAAGCGCGGGCGCCCGTCCCTGCAACACGTAACGCGGCGACTGGCGTTCACGGACCAGCGCGGTATCGGGGGCGATCATCCCCTCCGCCATCGACCTAGCCATTCACACGCACTCCTTCGGTATCATAGAAGACAGGGTTGACGATGCTCACCTTGATCGCGGCACCGTCGATCGCGGGCGCATACAGCGTCTCGCCCATGCGATCGCGCCCCCCCTTGACCATGGCGATGGCGATCGACCGGCCCAGTGCCGGACTGTAATAGGACGAGGTGACATGCCCGTCGGCCGACACCGGCGCCGGCGCTTCGGGCGCGCGCACAAGCTGCATGCCCTCCTCCAGCACCGTCCGCGGGTCGTCGGTCAGCAGGCCGACCATCTGCGGCCGGTCGGGGGCGTTCAGCGCCGGCAGGGCCAGGGCGCGCTTGCCGATGAAATCCGGCTTGGCCTTGCTGACCGCCCAGCCGCAGCCGACATCGCCGGGCGTCATGGTGCCGTCGGTTTCCTGCCCGACGATCAGGTAGCCCTTCTCGGCACGCAGCACATGCATCGCCTCGGTGCCGTACGGCGTCAGCCCGTGCGGGCTGCCCGCCGCCCAGATCCGCTCCCACACCGCACGCATCCGCCCGGACGGGACGTTGATCTCGAACCCCACCTCGCCGGTAAAGCTGACCCGGAACAGCCGCATCGGCACGCCGCCGATCGTCCCTTCCTTCAGCCCCATGTGCGGCAGCGCCTCGGCCGAGATGTCCATGCCGTCCACCAGCGGCGCCAGGATCTCGCGCGCCTTCGGTCCCTGAAGCGCGATGACGCCCCATTCCTCGGTGATCGAGGTCAGCCAGACATCCAGATCCGCCCATTCGGTCTGGAGATAATCCTCCATCATGTTCAGCACGCCGGCCGCGCCGCCGGTGGTCGTGGTGACATGGAACCGGTCGGCGGCGATCCGCCCGACCACCCCGTCGTCATAGACGAAGCCGTTATCGCGGCAGACCAGGCCATAGCGGCACTTGCCGACACCCAGCTTGGTCCAGGCATTGATATAGAAACGGTTCATGAACTCGGCGGCATCGGGGCCGACGACCTCGATCTTGCCCAGCGTCGAGGCATCGAAGATCCCCGCCGCCGTCCGGACCGCGCTGCATTCCCGCGTCACGGCGGCATGCATGTCCTCCCCGCCGCGCGGGAAATAGCGGGCGCGGCGCCACAACCCGACATCCTCGAACACCGCCCCCTGGGCGCGTGCCCAGCCATCGGCCGGCGCCAGCCGCAGCGGGTCGAACTGGTCGCCCCGCGCATGCGCGGCAAAGGCTCCGAACGTGACGGGCGTATAAGGCGGCCGAAACGTCGTCAGCCCCACCCGCTGCGGCGCGCGCCCCAGTTCCTTGGACGCGATTCCCAGCGCATTGACGTTCGAGCTCTTGCCCTGGTCCGTCGCCATGCCGGTGGTGGTGTAGCGCTTGATATGCTCGATGGACTGGAAGCCCTCGCGCACCGCCAGCTTCACGTCCTTGGCCGTCACATCGTTCTGGAAATCGACGAAGGCCAGCGCCAGGCTACCCAGGCCACGACGCGGCAGCGCACCCGCGAACCCGCCCGCTCCCGGCGCGTCGGCGTCCGTCACGCGCGGCGCCGGCCGCTCCGCATCCCCGCCGCCGGCCGCCTTCGCCGCCGCGAGGCCGGCCGCCGCGCCGTCATCCAGCACGTCCTGCAAGGCGAAGAGCCCACGGCACGATCCGGCGGAGCGCAGGCGCTCGACGGACCGATCCGGCAGATAGACACCCAGCACCTCGTCGAAACGCATCGTGCCGCGCGCCTGGCTGTGGATGTGCAGGCTCGGGGTAAAACCACCCGCCATCAGCACGCAGTCGCAGACGAAGCGCTGCCCCTTGCCGACGCGCCCGTTGTCCGCCACCGGCGCCAGTTCGACACTCCTGACCCGCAGGTTGCCGTTCGCCTTCTGAATGGTCGTGGACGGCAGGACGACGATGCCGCGCGCTTTCGCTTCCGCGACGACCGGCGCATCCGGGTTGGCGCGCAGATCGGCGATCGCGGCGATCCGCACCCCGGCTTCGGCCAGTTCGATGGCCACGCGATAGGCGGAATCGTCCGCCGTCACGATCACCGCGCACTTGCCGGGAAGCACGCCGTAGCGGTTGAGGTAGGTACGCGCCGCCGTCGCCAGCAGGATACCGGGCCGGTCATTGCCCTCGAACACCAGCGGCCGCTCCAGCGCACCCGCCGTAACCACCACTTCGGCCGCCCGCACCTGCCAGATCCGCTCGCGCGGCATCGCCGGATCGGGGGTCGCGAGATGCTCGGTCAGGCGCTGGTTGAGCGCCACCATATTGTGCGGCCCATAATTGAAGGCCGTGCAGCGGGTCATCACCTGCACGTTGGGCAGCGCCTTCAACTCGGCGCCGGCCTTGGCCACCCATTCGGCGGCGGAAAGCCCGTCGATCCGGCTATGGGCGTCGGACAGCAGGGTGCCGCCCAGCTCCGGCGTCTCGTCGCACAGGATGACGCGCGCGCCCGTCCGGCCCGCGGCCAGCGCCGCCGTCAGGCCCGCCGGGCCGCCGCCGATCACCAGCACGTCGCAATGGGCGTAGTGCAGCGCATAATGATCCGGGTCCGGCGCGGTCGCGACCTTGCCCAACCCCGCCGCGCGACGGATCACGGGCTCATAGACCTTGTCCCAGAACCCGCGCGGCCACATGAAGGTCTTGTAGTAGAACCCGGCGGGAAAGAGCGGTGCCAGCCACGTATTGATCGCACCGACATCGAAATTCAGGCGCGGCCCCCGGTTCTGGCTGACGGTCACCAGACCCTTGTGGATCTCGACCTGGGTCGCCCGCAGGTTGGGCGTATGCCGCGCCCCCTCGCCCACGCCGATCAGCGCGTTCGGCTCGTCGGACCCCGCCGAGATCGGACCGCGCGGCCGATGGTATTTGAACGACCGCCCCATGAGATGCTGGCCCTGGGCCAACAGGGCGGAGGCGACGGTATCGCCCTCATAGCCGCGAATGGTCCGGCCGTCGAAACGGAAGGAGACCGGGCGCGCGGTATCGACCCGCCCACGCCCGGACACGCGGAAAGCGCCGCTCATGCCGCTTCTCCCTCTTTGATATCGGGCCGTGGCGTGCCCATCTCGTAGGTTGTCAGGATCCGGTCCGTCCGTGTGTCGCGCAATGCGTTGAAGAAGCGCCCGCAACCATGGGAATGGCGCCAGCGCTCTGCCAGCACGCCCTTGGTATTGTCACGCAGATACAGGAATGCGGCCCATTCCTCCTCGGTCACGCCGGGGCCGGGGCGGGCGATATGCGCCTCGCCGCCATAAGCGAACTCGATCTCGGCACGCGGGCCGCAATAGGGACATGCGATCAGCAACATGATCTTTCTCCGTCTGGCGGCACGTCAGTGCGCGACCGCCGCCGCGGCGGCTTCGTCGATAAGGGTTCCTTCGCGAAAACGTTCTATCGTGAAGGGGGCGTTGATCGGATGCGGCTCGTCTCGCGCGATCGTCCAGGCGAACAGGTTCGCCGCACCCGGCGTCGCCTTGAAGCCGCCGGTGCCCCAACCGCAATTGACATACAGGCCCGGCACCGACGTCTTCGCCGTGATCGGCGACCGGTCGGGCGTGTTGTCGGTAATCCCGCCCCACGACCGCAGCATCCGCAAGCGGCGGAAATCCGGCACCAGTTCGCAGATCGCCTCCAGCGTATGGGCCGGAATATGCAGCCCCCCGCGCTGGGTGTACGAGACATAGGAATCGGTCCCGGCGCCGATCACCATCTCGCCCTTGTCGGACTGGCTGATATAGGCGTGGATGGTGTTGGACATCACCACGCAGGGAAAGGCCGGCTTCACCGGCTCGGACACCAGCGCCTGCAACGGGTTGACCTGCAACGGCAGACGGATGCCCGCCATCGCCATCACCACCGAGCTGTGACCCGCCGCCGAAACGCCCACCTTCCCGGCCCGGATCGCCCCCCGCGTGGTCTGCACCCCCGTCACGCGCCCGGACGCATCGCGGTCGATGCCCGTGACCTCGCAATTCTCGATGATGTCCACGCCGAGATCGCTGGCCGCGCGGGCATAACCCCAGGCCACCGCGTCATGCCGCGCCGTACCGGCACGACGCTGCAACGCGCCCCCCAGAACCGGATAGCGGATATTCGGCGAAATATTCAGCGGCGGACAGAATGCCTTGACCTGCTCGGGCGTTAGCCATTCATTGTCGATACCGTTCAGCCGGTTGGCATAGACATGCCGCTTGAACACCTGCACGTCATGAACGTTATGCGCGATCATCAGGCAGCCGCGCTGGCTGAACATGACATTATAGTTCAGTTCGTCCGACAGACCCTCCCACAGCTTCAGCGCATGCTCGTAGTAGGAGGAACTCTGCTCGAACAGATAGTTCGAGCGGATGATGGTCGTGTTGCGCGCGGTATTGCCACCGGCCAGCCATCCCCGCTCGACCACGGCGATGTTGCGCAGACCATGCTGCTTGGCCAGGTAGTAGGCCGCGCCAAGTCCATGGCCGCCTCCCCCGACGATGATGATGTCATAGCTCGGCTTCGGTGCCACCGAACGCCATTGGGGCTGCCACCCCAGATGACGCCCAAGCGCCTGACGGGCGAGCGAAAAGGCGGAAAATTTTTGCATAACGGCCTAAACTCACTTCCTCACCGGCTCAAGAACTGGTTTTGAAAATGAAAGAACCGCCAGCAAAAATCTTTTACGAAAATGACGCGACACTTGCATATTTGCGACATGACGCGCCTGTGTGTCGGTATGTCGGCTGGCCGTGAAGCCTCCCGGGTTTTCCCGGAGGCTCCTAACGTGCCGATCTCACAGAGAGGTATGAGCCTGGCTCTGTGGTCTGGATTGAATTCCCACTGACGGTCGAAATTGGTGATGCCCCCTGTTTTCCGGTTTTCCGGTCGAGCGAATGCGTCACCGCCGGATGAGGCGGTGTTTTTTGGGGGCGGCATGGCGATCCGGAACCGCCGGGCCGGCCTGCCGGTCATGCGGCTTTGGGCCTTGGCGGCCGCCAGTTCGCCCGTGATCTCCGCGACCAGCCGTGCATTGCGCGGCAGGCCGAACAGGAAATCGACACGGTTGGCCCCGCACCGGGCCATCAGGCTGTCGCGACAGAACCCGCCATACGCGCGGCATGTTCATGACAGGAGGATGGGGCCGATCGCCAGTTCGCGGCAGATCGGCTCGATACCCAACTCCTCACGATGGCCGTCGATGAACGACATCATCATTTCCCGCGGCGGTCGAGCCCCGCCATCGCAAAATACGCCGATCCCTCTCGCCGCCTGGCCCCATCGCGGCACCAGCGACGCAAAGTCTCCGCCGTGCAGCCAATCTTCGAGGCAATCGACCTCATCGCTGCCCACTCCGAGCCGTAGTCGGCGCGAGGCTCCCCAACCATACGGGGGCCGTGCCCCATACGGACCGCACGTTCCCGGACCTCAGGCGAAAATTTCTGGCTCATTGTGTTCATGATAGCTCCTGCTCACAGATAGGAGCCTCCGGGAAACCCGGGACGCTTCAATGTGTCTGACCGAAGAGGAGATTGAAACGCTCGTGTCCCTGCTCAGACATGTGCTTAAAAACGTTGATTCCATGGAATCATGAACGGAAACCTCATCCCATCAACAGTCGCGCACCGAGGGCGGTCAGCAGCGCCACAGGCATTGCAACGGCACCTATCTTGAGAAATTGCAGGAATCCGACATCCTCGCCGCCCCGGCGGATCACCTGAAGCCACAGGATTGTGGCCAGCGATCCCGTAACCGACAGGTTGGGGCCGAGATCGACGCCGATCAGGAGATTATCGACTACGAGACGCGGCGGATGCGCCTGTACCACGGCTTCGCTCGCGATCAACCCGGCTGGCAGATTGTTCATGAGGTTTGAGATAAACGCCAGAAGGGAACCGGAGCCGAGAGCGGCCGCTGTCGGATCAGACTGGGCCGCACGCTTAAGTATCTGCGCGATTTCCCCAATCAGTCCGGTGCTGTCGATGGCTTCGACCAGAACGAACAGCCCTGCCACGAGAGGCAGAACGCCCCATGAAATCTCCTTCACCAATGTTAATGGTGAGCGTCGTGCCAGCACGGATACTGCCAGAGCCGTTGCCACACCGGCCAGCGCGGTCGGCAGACCGAGGGGACGATCAAAAGCGGATATCGTCACGAGCAGGACGGCCGTCATCACGATCCCGGCAAGAGCGGCTCTTCCGCCCACGGTCAAGCGCATTGGCTCCACCTGAGATGCACACGCCTGCCTGAGATGTTTGCGCTCAATCAGACGGAGGACCAGATAGGTTGTCACGATGGCCATCAACGACGGCAGTGCGAACGATGCCATCCACGATCCCAAAGCCGGAAGCGCACCATCGTAGAGAACCAGATTAGCCGGATTGGAAACCGGCAGGACAAAGCTGGCCGCGTTGGCAATAAGCGCACAGGCAAACAGTAAAGGAAGAGGATCCGCTTTCGCCTTGGTTGCCACGGCAAGCACCGCAGGTGTCAGCACGACTGCCGTCGCATCATTGGACATGAATGTCGTCACGACGACACCAGCCAGATAGACCAGTGTGAACAGTCTGCGCGTTGAGCCCGCAGCATGATTGACTGCCGATGTCGCAATCCAGTCAAACAGACCGTTTGCCCGCGCCGTCTCACTGAGCAGCATCATGCCAGTCAGAAAGAGATAGACATCTCCCCCTTTCAGGATTCCTGCTCCAGCCATGGAAACTGGGATCAGACCCATCACGACAAGAAGTGCGGCTCCTGTTACAGCCCACACCCACTCGGCAATCCGAAATGGCCGGATAATGACTCCGGCCGTTGTCAGTGCTGCAATCGCCCAGATCGCCTCATGATGAAACATCATGCGTGTGCATGCTCCGCAGAACGTATGACCGATGCCGAGAAAATCCATAGTCCCAATGATGTAATTGCGAAACAACCAAGAGTGTAAAATGCGGTTGAATAGCCCAGTTCCTCGGCAAGCCATCCCCCCAACGCAGGTGAGAGACTTGCCCCGATGTCTTGTGCCGTCATGACGACACCCTGCCCCACATTGACCCGGCCTGTGCCATTAAGGAGCCGCGCCACCAGACCTGGCACGGCAACGCTCTGAAGCCCCGCGCCTATACCGTCCAGAAACTGTACGGGCCACACACCCCAGTGCTCGATAAACGTACCGGCAATCACGCCCCGGAGCGGCAGGGCAGCAAATGAAATCAGCAACACGATCCAATATCCACGGCTCGCCACAAAACGCATGGCCAAAAGACTGACGCCGATCATCACAGCCTGAGCCACCACCACAGTCATCGCCGTAAACATTGCGGGGTTCCCTTTCCCCGCGCTGACGACAGCCATACCGTAAAGCGGCAACATCGCAGCGTTGCCGAGATGAAAGAAGCAGAGACAGGCCGCGAGGATCAGAAGCGGTTTGTGCCGAAGAAACGACCTTATCCCTTCCGCCTTACCTTCAGCATGGCTCTTTCCATCTTCCAGCCCTCGCGCAGCCTGATGGTCGATAGATTTCTCAGGAATCAGGAGAACGGCCGCGATAGCCAGCAGACCAAATGTGACTTCAAGAAAGAAAATCGCGGGCAGGCCAAACGTCCAACCGAGCCAGCCAGACAATCCGGCCCCAACCATATTGCCCGCGTGGTTCCAGGCCTGATTCCGGCCAATCTGCGCGTTGAAACCTTTTTGGCGAACAATCCCGAGCGTCATTCCGGCCATCAAGGGGCCGATCCCCGCCCCGGCCAGCGCCGTGGCCATCTGGCTGATCGTTACGACAAGCGTCGATTGTGAATTCAGCAGGAGAAGAGAGGCTGAAATGGTGCAGAGTGCCGCAATAATGACCAACAGACGTTTTTTCGTTGTCTGGTCGATGAGCGCACCAACAGGGACGGTGGCGAGCATGCCGACAATGCCACCAGCCATCATGACGGATCCGATCGGCCCGGTCTGCCAGCCATGACGCTGAAGAAACACACCCAGGAAAGGACCAATCCCCGCCTGCACGTCAGCCATAAAGAAATTCAGGGCACATAATGAAAACAATGCCCGGTTTGACAGGATGCCTTGCGGCCCCTCTGTCTTCAGACCAGCCACACAAGCGTGCATCATAGGGCTCTTTTCACCAGATCGGAGAGCTTAACAACATAGCAAACAATAAGTTACAAGAACCCATTAAAAATACACAGCCATGCGATCCATTAAGATGCGACAGCAACGAAACATCATGTGAGCATGAAGCGTCCCGGGTTTCCCGGAGGCTCCTATCTGCGAGAAGGCGCTATCATGAACACGATGAGCCAGAAATTTTCGCCCGAGGTCCGGGAACGTGCGGTCCGTATGATTGGTGAGCATCGCGCCGACTACGGCTCGGAATGGGCTGCGATGACATCGATTGCGGCCAGGATTGGTTGCCCGGCGGAGACTTTGCGCCGCTGGTGCCGCGATGAGGCCAGGCGGCGAGAGGGGCCGGCTGGGCAAGCTGGTGACGAGCGGGTTCGGTTCAGGGCGCTTGAGCGCGAGGTCAAGGAATTGCGCCGCGCCAACGAGATCCTGCGCAAGGAATCGGCGTATTTTGCGATGGCGGAGTTCGACCGCCGCGGGAAATGATGATGGCGTTCATCGACGGCCATCGTGAGGACTTAGGGATCGAGCCGATCTGCCGCGAACTGGCGGTCGCCCCATCCTCCTATCATGAACATGCCGCCCGTATGGCCGGTAGCGTAGGGGCAGGCCCGTTTAGGTGGGAATCGACAGAAACGCCATTGCGGCCAACCTGATCTCACCGGATGGCTTAGCTCAGGCCCATCTGGCGATGCCAGTCTCGGCGGTCTCGCCCGTCACCGGCACCCATACCCCACACTCAGCCACGAGCATCCCCCCCATGCGCGACGGCTTTCAAGCCGGAACACTATGCTTTGATTTAATTGGATATTTTCCATACTATAGTGATTCATCCAGACTTCAATTCGGTTCCAGCCGGCCGAACGACGCGCCCCCGACCTATCAGGCAGGACCAAGCGCAGCGCGGCCATGCCTCTCGTCTCCATCGCGCCCCATGACGCAGCATGCCATCATCCTGCGTGGCGCACATCGGCAAACGGAGCGGCGCCCCCGTCGGCATTCTTCATACCCGGCCGGGCCGTATCGTCATGCCATCCCCCACCCAAGGCGCGGTAAACAGTGATCAGGTTCTGATACCGCGCCGCCTGCACTTCGATCCGGCTTCGCTGGGCGGCATAAAGCGTCCGCTCCGCGTCCAGAGTGGTCAGATAGGAATCCACCCCGGCGTCGAAGCGTGCCCGCGCCAGCCGGCAGGCATCGGCCCAGGACATGACCAGCGCATCAACCTGCCGCGACTGGTCCAGATACGTGGCACGCGCGGTCAGCGCGTCCGACACTTCATGGAACGCGGTCTGAACCGCCTTTTCATAAGCAGCCACACGCTGGTTCCGCATGGCGCGGGACGCCTGTAGATTTCCTTCGTTCTGCCCCCAGGTAAACAGAGGGATCTGTATCTGCGGGTTCAGGCCGAACGTCGTCCCGCCCCTCGTGAACAGATTATGGAACTGAAGGCTGGAAACACCATTCGAAGCCGTAAGGATCACACGCGGAAAGAAGGCGGCCCGCATCGCACCGATATCATCATTGGCCGCAAGCAGGGAAAACTCAGCCGCCTGAATATCGGGGCGCCGATCCAGCAGATCGGACGGAAGCCCCGCCGGCAGATCGGCCAGAAGCGTCTGTTGCCCGAACGGCGCCGGCGGGGGCAGATCCTTCGGCAACGGCGCGCCAACCAGCAGCGCGAGTTCATTTTCGTCCTGCGCGACCTGCCTCTGGAACTGCGCATAATCCGCCGCAGCCTGCTGGAACTGTCCTTCGACCTGCCGCAGGGTAAGTTGACTGGCCTCACCGCTGTCGAAGCTGGCGCGGGTCAGACGCAGCGTTTCGCCCCGCGATGCCATGGTTTGCCCCGTTATTTTCAGCTCTTCGCCGTGCGCAAGCCAGGCAACATAGGTAGTGGCCACCTGTGCGATCACACTGATCAGCAAAGTGCGCTGGTTGGCGGACTGGCTCAGGGCGCGATCCGCCGCCTCGCGCGAAAGACTGCGGATACGACCGAAAAAATCGACCTCATACGCGGAGAAACCGATATCGGCCTGATAATATTTGAAAACATTGCCGTTCGCATAGGCGGAATTGCCCCGCCCCTGCTGCAAGCCCGGCGCAAAGCTCAGCCCCGCATTGTCCGATGGCGCCTGATAGAGCGCCTGCCCCGTCGCCCCGATCTGCGGGAACAGCGACGCATTCTGCACACGATACTGCCCCTGCGCCTGCACCACGGCAGAGGCCGCCGATCGCAGATCGCGGTTTTCCCGGATAGCGAGGGCGATCAACGCCCTGAGCCGCCGATCGACGAAAAAATCGCGCCATCCCAGATCGGCGGCGGCGGTTTCGACAAAAGTCGACGCCCCGGCATGATACGCCGCCCCCTGCGGCCAGATGGCGGAGACCGGCAGCGCCGGTCGATGGTAATCGGGTATCAGCGTACATCCCGACAGCGCCGCGAACAGCAGCGGACCAAACCTGCGCATAAGATACCCCGTCATGAACCCAGGTTTCCCGCACGGGACAGTTCCACGCGATCCTTCCGCCGACGAACCCGGAAAACCCGAAGCACGAGCACGAAGAACACGGGAACGAAATAGATCGCCAGCACGGTCGCCGACATCATGCCGCCGACGACGGCGGTACCGATCGCAGTCCGCGCCCCCGACCCGGCCCCGGTTGCGATCGCCAGTGGAAACACACCGCATACGAACGCGATCGACGTCATCAGGATCGGTCTCAGACGTTCGCATGCGGCCTTGATCACCGCATCCGCAAGCGCGTCGCCGGCCTCGAAGAAAGCCTTGGCGAATTCAACGATGAGAATGGCATTTTTCACAGTCAGTCCCACGGTGGTCAGCAGGCCCACCTGGAAATAGACATCGTTGGCCAGTCCGCGCCACAACGTGGCCGTCAGCGCCCCCAGCACACCCAGCGGAATCACCAGCATCACCGCGAAGGGCACCGCCCAGCTTTCATACAGCCCGGCCAGACAAAGCAGAATCACCGTTGCCGCCAGCGCATAAAGCGGCCCGGTCGCGCTGCTTGAGCGCATCTGCTCGAACGACAGGCCCGTCCATTCGTACCCGATGCCGGGCGGCAACCTGTCCATGATCTCCCGAATGGCCGCCATGGCTGCGCCGCTGCTATAGCCAGGGGCCGGCTGGCCAAGGATTTCATATGAATTCAGTCCGTTATAATTCTCGACCTTCTGCGGGCCGAAGGTCCAGTGACCTTTCGCGATCACATCGAAGGGGACCAGCCCGTTCGCGGCGTTGCGCAGATACCATTTGCCGAGATCCTCGGCCAACCGGCGTCCATCGGCCTCGCCCTGAATGTAAACCTGCTTCACCCGATCGTTGCGCATGAACTGATTGACGTAGATCGACCCCAGCGCCCCTTCGATCGTCGTATTGATTTCGGCATTGGTCACACCCAGCGCATTCGCCTTTTCGCGGTCGATCTCCAGCTTGTATTGCGGCGCGTCCTCCAGACCGTTCGAACGCACGGCCGCCAGACGCGGGTCCCTGGCCGCCGCCATCAGGATCTGGTCGCGGGCGGCCAGCAGCTTCTCATGACCGAGATGCCCGCGATCCTCCAGTTCAAGATCGAAACCGGTCGCGTTGCCCAACTCCAGCACCGCCGGCGGGTTGATGGCGAAAATCTCGGCGTCCCGGTCCGTCTCGAAATGCGTCATGATCCGCATCGCGATCGCGGCCGACGACCGCTCAGCGCCCTGCCGGATGCTCCAGTCCTTCAGACGGATGAAGAAAGCGCCCGCATTCTGCCCCTCGCCCGCGAAATTGAATCCATTCGTCGCGAAGACCGACACCACGTTTTCACGTTCGCTCCGAAGGATATAATCGCCAACCCGGCGATTGACCGCCGCCGTCTGCTCCTCCGTAGCCCCCGGAGGCAGCGTCACCTGACCGAAGAGCAACCCCTGATCCTCGTCCGGAAGAAACCCTTCCGGAAGCCGGATGAACAGGAAGACGACCAGACCGACCAGCAGACCATATATCACCAGCGACGCCCCACCGCGCCGCAGCATCCATCCGGCACTCGCCCGGTACCCATCGGTCATTCGGCCAAAGGCGCGGTTGAACCGCCCCGCCAGCCCGGTTGTCCTCTGATGCATGTCCGGTTTCAGCATCGTCGCACACAAGGCAGGCGTCATGATCATCGCCACCAGCACCGACAGCCACATGGCGGCGACGATGGTGATCGAGAACTGGCGATAGATCACGCCGATCGAACCGCCAAAGGCCGCCATCGGCAGAAACACCGCCGTCAGCACCAGCACGATGCCAACCAGCGCGCCCGAAATCTCGTCCATCGAGACCCGCACCGCCTCCCGTGGCGGCAGCTTCCTTTCCGCCATGACCCGCTCGACATTCTCGACGACCACGATGGCATCATCGACCAGCAGCCCCACCGCCAGCACCATGGCCAGCATGGTCAGCGTATTGATCGAAAACCCCAGAGCCGCGAGAATGCCGAACGTCCCCATCAGCACGACGGGCACGGCGATGGTCGGAATCAGCGTCGCACGGAAATTCTGGATAAAGATCAGCATCACAACGAAGACCAGCGCGATAGCCTCGGCCAGCGTGATCACGACCTCCTTGATCGACAGCACGATGAAGGGCTCGGTATCCAGCGGATAGATGGCCTGTAGACCCGGCGGAAAGAATTTCTCGAGGTTCTTCATCTCCGCGCGCACGGAAGCTTCCGTGGTCAACTGGTTTGCTCCGGGCGCCAGCTTCAGTGCCAGACCGACCGTCGGCTGGTTGTTGTAGAAGGAGGTCACGTTATAGCTCTGCGGCCCCAGTTCGATCCGCGCCACGTCCTTCAGACGAACCTGCGAGCCGCCGCGTTCGACACGCAGCATGATGTCCCCGAACGCCTCGGGCGAGGTCAGCCGGGTCGGACCGATGATGGTGGCGTCTATGCGCGTGCCCGGCCTGGCCGGCAGCCCCCCGATCTCGCCGGAGGAGACCTGCACGTTCTGATCCATCAGCGCGGCCCGCACGTCACCGATCGTCAGCCCGTATTTATAGAGCTTCCCAGGGTCCATCCAGATCCGCATGGCATATTCCGAGCCGAACAGCGTATGGTCGCCGACACCGGACACACGACTGATCGCATCCGACACGTTCGATGCCACGTAATCGGCGATGTCGAAGCCCGACATGCTGCCGTCCCTGGAAATGAACGCCAGCACCATCATGAAGTCCTTGACCGCCTTCGTGACCGTCAGACCCTGCGCCGTCACGGCAATCGGCAGGCGCGGCAGCACGAGTTGCAGCCTGTTCTGCGCCTGAACCTGGGCGATATCCGGATCGGTCCCCTGCGCGAAGGTCAGGTCGATTTCCATCTGCCCGCTGGCATAGGATTGCGAGGACACGTACACCAGATGATCGAGCCCGAACATCTGCTGCAGGATCGGCCGCACCACGGTATTGTTCACCGTCTCGGCGGAAGCGCCCGGATACATCACACTGATCGCGATCTGCGGCGCGGCGATTGACGGATACTGGGCAACCGGCAGGCGAAAAAGGGAAATCCCGCCCAACAATATGACAATCAGCCCCACCACCCAGGCAAGAACCGGCCGATCGATAAAAAATCGAGACATAATCTGTTCTGCCTTCAATCGGCGTCAACGGACGGTACGGACCGGGGCGCCGCGACGGGATCAACGGTGTCGCCCGCGCGGATCTTCTGCCGTCCGCTCACCACGATCCGCTCGCCGCTCTTCAGGCCCGACATCACGATCCAGTCGCCACCGACGGCCGGACCGGTCACAATCGCCCGCGCACTGGCCACATTGCCACCGTCCACGACCATGACCATCGGATCGCCATGCGCATTACGAAAGACCGCATCCTGCGGCACCCGCAGCGCGGCAGGATCGACGCCCTCTTCCAGCCTGGCATGGACATACATACCCGGAAGCAGCATGTGTTCCGGGTTAGGCATCACCGCGCGCACCACGACGGTGCCGCTGGCCTCATCCACATTGACTTCGGAAAACTCCAGTCTTCCGGCCTGCTCGTACAGGCTGCCATCCTCCAGCGTCAGCGTGACTGTCGCAGCATCCTCGCTGACCCGCCGCAAACGTCCCTGGGCCAGTTCCCTGCGCAATTGCAGCAATCTGGTTGCCGGCAGATTGACATCCACATAAATCGGATCAAGCCGGGTGATGACGGCAAGACTGGAATTCTGCCCTATGGCCGCCAGCGCCCCGACAGTCATGAGAGAGCGCCCCACACGACCGGAAATAGGCGCGCGTACTCGGGTGTAACTGAGATCAACCCCCGCACGCGCGACATTGGCTTTCGCCTGGGCGATATCGGCGTCCGCCTCCCGCGCCAGCGCCAGGGCATCGTCATAATCCTGGCGGCTGACCGCATGAATCCGCACCAGCGGGCCGTATCGGTCCAGCCGCGCCCGCGCCGAGCCTTTCACCGCCTGCGCATGCAGAACCCGCGCGGCAGCGGCATCGTAAATCGCCTGATAAGGGGCCGGATCGATCACATAGAGCGGCTGACCGGCCATAACATCCGTCCCTTCCTTGAACAGTCTTTGCTTGATGACCCCGTTCACCTGCGGACGAACCTGCGCGATCTCCACGGCCTCAGTTCGTCCGGGCAGGTCCGCGGTCCTGGTGAACGGCGCGGCCCGTACACTCTGCACAAGCACCTGCTGCGGCGGCACGGAAGGCGCCACCGCACAGGATGTATAAGCGATCAACGGCTGCACGGCGCATCCGGCAAGGATCACCGCGCGACATAAGAGGCGATACGTCATGACCTGGTCCCGGCAAAGCCGACAGCACCCGCCATCACCTGCGGGCTCTGACGCACGACAAGCGTCCGTCAGAACCCGCTTCCGATGTTGACTGCTGCCAGGCCTGGAATTGGCGATATGCGAACCGGTACCATCAGTGACGATACCGGCGGCAGATCATCAGAATTTTGCGGACAGCGTGCCGAAAAACTGTCGCGGCGCACCAGCAAACAGGGTCGGATAATCGCCCGATACCGGATATCCCGAGAACCCCATGCCGCCGATATATTTACCGCCGAACAGATTGGTGACACCCAGATCCGCCCGCAGGTTCTGCAACACCCCAATCCGTCCGAAATCGTAACTCGCCGATACGCCTGCCAGCCAATAGGCCGGCACGAAAACATCGTTGGCATAAGAAAGCGGGCGCCGATCCGTATAGGTCGCATTGAATGTGGCGCGGAACTGGCGATAGGCATACGAGACATTCGTCTTGTATATCCAGCTCGGGTAAGCGACCTGCTTCTTCCCCTTCAGTTCGACATAGGCACTTTCATACATGATGCCGCGCTGATATTCCGAATCGTTGTAGCTGACCGAATTGAAGATCTCCAACCCGTCGAACGGCCGTACCGTCGCCGACACATCCGCCCCATAGATCGACTCCCGACCCGCATTCACAACCGTGCTGATCGGCTGGACGATCAAACCGGCGGTCGTATTGAGCAATCTATTATAGTAATCGGCATGATAAACATCCGCCGTCAGGTCGAAATGCTTCGTCGTAAATCGGTACCCGAGAACATAATCCCACACACGCTCCGGTTTGATCGTACTCTTGTTACTGACGAACTGCTGCTGGTTCTGAACGGCCCACGCCCCCCCGTTCGCGACAAACCAAGGGCTATAGCTGTACGCACGCATGTTTTCGGCAATATCGACATAAATTTCGTTATGCGAATCAGGCTTATAGTTGACGGAAAAATGAGGAAGGAACGCACTCGAAGCCGTCAATGTCCCGCTCGGGAGTTCATCTTCCCCCGTGAAGGCCGAATCATTGCTCTTGGCCCCGCCATGCGTGGTCTGGATAAACGACTTGAAACCGGCACTGATACGCAGATCACGCCGGATCGCGTAGGTGTCCTGAAGATAATACTGAAAAATATTGGTATTGAACTGATCGGTCAACTCCCGCGCAAATGGATCCTTGAACGGACCAAGCGGGTTACGCGGCGGCCCTTCTCCCAGAAGCGGCTCCTGAAAGAAATCGGCCGGATAAAAATAGCCGCTATTTTCGTACCAGACCCCCGTCTGAATAGTATTTCCTGCAATACGGTAATCCAGAGACTCGACAAAGCCGATACGCCGCAGATTATTGGGGCCATTTTGCTGAGCAAGCGGCGCACCATTGGGCGAGGGAAAATTCTCCGTCGCTTCGATATCGCTATTGGACAGATGCGCGTAAAGTATCGTCTTTTCATCAAGGCGCGATGTCAGATGCAGATCGGCAATCACCGCCATCAGATAGTTCTGCTGGCTCTGTGCCCCGTCCAGATACGTTGCATTCTGCAGATCGGCCGAGTTGCCCAGAACTTGATATGCGGCGGGATAATTTCCCAGAGCCGCATTATAGGCCGTGCTATAGTCAGGATACAGGTAATCAAGCTTCCGGCCCAATTTTCTGAACATATTCATGCTCAGGCCAAGATAATTGAATTGCTGGAACTGCGACCAGTTGAACATCGTCGTGATCTTGCCCAGCGAGCCCAGAGGCTGAACCAGCTTGGCATTGACCTGCTGCTCGAACTGGCTGCCATACCCCTTCCATTTGTCGTTATCCGTCCGCGCCATCGAGACAAACAGCTTCGTACCGGTCGCATTGAGCGACCCGCTATCGACACGCGCAAATGTTCTGAAGGAACTATTGCTGCCGAAAAGCTGCGATACTTTTCCGCCGAACTTGTCCGTCGGATCGGAGGAATAAAACTGGAGGGCGCCACCGAGATTCTGCGTGGACGGCACCGTCAAAGCACCACCGCCCTGCGACAGTTCCATCCCGGAAATATTGTCCTGGATTTCAGCCTGATCGATGTTGAGCCCGTTATACTGAAGGAATCCCTGATCCCCCATGGGGATTCCGTCAAGTGTCGCCCCGATCTGGCTCTGGTTGAAACCACGAACATAAAGCGTGTTGGCCAGCGTATCCAGACCGAAGGCATCGTCGGACGCGAATGTCACACCGGGCGTCGTCGCCGACAATATCTGCATAGGGCTCGTGCCGGCCACAAAGCGGTCCATGACATGGCGCGTCACACTTGATTCCGCACCATGCGAGCGAAAACGCGAAACCTGAACGCTGATCACTTCATCACGAGGCGGCACACCCTTTCGTCCGGCTTCATTCCGGTGAACCGGCCGCGCATGATTTTTCTTGCTGACAGTATCCGCGCCATAAGCCGAAACACATCCCGACGCCATCAGCAGCGACAGTACAGGCAGAATCATCCGACGACGCAAAGCAAGACTGGAATGCCGCCGCATATCGGAATCGACGCCCTCTTCATCACCGCGAATAACAAGTCGCACGCCCGTCTTCATGAACACGACGCCATCGACCCTATTCGCGCGAGACGCATTTCGTTTCTTCATCGCAACACTCCTTTCACAGAAAGATATTCCAGTCCCCTCGCCGACCCACAGAATGAGTACAGACAAGCTTAGAATCTATACTTATCGCCTACCTTCCCATCCCGCCGATATTCCACCGACAGACAGATCAGGATAAATAAAGACGGACTTCAGACCCGACCGTCCCTATGCCTTCTTTTTGTCCGGCATTGTAAAGACCACGTTCAAGGCCAGGGATACGCAGGTGCCGTCAAACCACGCGCCGCAAGAATGTTAGCGACTTTCCTGCGATACTCGACAACATTTCCGATATTTTCCGCGCGAAGCCTGGCCACCT
Organism: Gluconacetobacter sp.; assembly: GCF_047721585.1. Classification (NCBI taxonomy): domain Bacteria; kingdom Pseudomonadati; phylum Pseudomonadota; class Alphaproteobacteria; order Acetobacterales; family Acetobacteraceae; genus Gluconacetobacter; species Gluconacetobacter sp. The sequence goes on along the minus strand of NZ_JBDNXE010000005.1, from coordinate 16,925 downwards.
CCTCCGCCGTGAACGGCCTGGAGTCCGGCGACAAGGACTTTCCCGCGAAAGTCTTCATGATGTAATTCAGCACGGCCGATATGTCCTGATCGCTCAGGCTCGACCCGACAACTCCCGGAACATGCATGATATAGGCACGCCCTTCGGGAATATCGGCAAACATGCCCACCTGGCCGATAAAATTGGGTATGCCGTGTGACGGCATCCCTTCGCCATCAGCCAGATGACATCCGGAGCATTTGAGCAGATATTCATTTCGCGTCGGCATTGCCAGCGCCGCGCATGAAGACGCCAGAACCAGCAGCCCTGCCCCGATGATTGTCCGAATCATTTTAACGCAGCGTCCCGCATCATCATGATTTTGGCATGAGACGGCGGCGCCGCACGCGTGCGCGCAAAATCCTCCCCCGCGGCATGCGTGTCGATACCGTTCAGATCGTTGAATATATAGTTGGCAACCAGAGCCAGTTCGCCGTCGGTCAGATGATTCTGCGGCGGCATGGCAAGATCCGAATATGTCTCCCCTTCCGATACGATCTTTCCGACAAGGCCGGTCAACGCAACACCCGCGATATATTGGGTTCTGCCATCGCCCATCCCCTGCCAGAGCCGCTTGTTCGTCAGGGGCGGCGCGAGACCCGCCTGACCATTGCCGTTGCTCTGATGGCAGGCAGCGCAATTGTTCAGAAACAGGTCCTTTCCGGTATCGGCGCAATAGGCCGGCGACGCCAGAAGGGTCAACGCCAGACAGAAAATACCGGCCGAATACTTCATTCCGCCATCCCCACGACCACGGCAACCGTGCAGTGGACGCCACTGCCTCCATTCGCGATACACCAGCTCGACTCGCTCGCCAGCCCCATGCGATATCCGGGGCGATCGCGTTCCTGACGCGTACACTCCTCGCCGCAGGCCCCGGCCTTCCCGCAACAATCGTTGTAGGAGACAAGGTAATTCTTGTTATCCTTCGGATTCCTGCATGTCCCGACCCAGGCAACCTTCGAGGGCGTCGTGCCGGGCGGACACTGCGTCACGCTTCCCCCACACTTGCTGCACAGCGATCCATGGAGCGAGCAATACCGCCAGTAGTCGCAATTATCGGGGATGGCGTTGGGATCACTGACATCCCGCGCGTGGGCGACGCCGTTGGAATTATCGTAAGGCAGCATCGGCAAAACCGCCCCCCCGACGAAAATCCCCCCCGCCTTGTGCAGAAAACTCCGTCTTCCGGCACGTCCGGCCAGGCGCCGCATACGCGCTTCGGCACGGGTATCGACCCATGAAAGCAGACTATCGATCAGATTATCCATCAGAAATGTTCCAATATTTTGAACGGGCAATAAGGGTTAAAGAGTGAGTCCGAAGACACTCGGATCAGTATTGCGCTACCGCCCGGTCATCGAGATAAGCCTGGATCGAACCGACCTTCATCTCGAAAGCATTGAACAGACTGTCGAACTGTTCCCGGCTATTGATGAGCCCCTTGGCGCGGATGATGCCGTGTTCGTCGAAAAGCACCGCATAGGGCAGGCGTGCGACACGATAGGCCAGCCCAAGTTCCGCCGAGACGACATACGGATAGCTGGAAAGTCGGGCATTTTCGATAAAGCGTTTGTGCTGCCCATCCTCGCCATCGCTGGCCAGGATGACATCCAGCCATTGACCTTCCGACTTCCGAACCGAATCCAGTATAGGCAGAAGCTTTTTGCAGATCGGGCAGGTCGGCGACAGAAAGAATACCAGCGTCGATCGCAGGGATTTCGGCCCTATGACGGCCTGCCCGCCCGTAAGGCTCGGAAGACTGAATTCGGGCGTGCGTTGCCCCACCTCGGGACCGGAATCGTTGACCAGCGCGCCCATGGGAGAAATTCTCTCAAAAAGAATTCCAACCTGGCGCGCGAGAGTCCAGAGACCGATCGCCAACGCCAGCACGACGAAAGTCAGAATCACAAGAAGGAAGACAACGAGTTTCATGACAAATCCCTGTAGACAGAAGCTAGCTGGCGCGCGTCACCATGGACGAATTGGCAATGATCTGATCACCGAGCAGAAAGACGACCCAAAGCAAAAACCCGCCGAAAGCCGCCACGGCATAATCCAGACCACCCGAAGACGAACTCTGTTGCTTCATCGCGATCGCGATCAACCCAAGAAGAATGCCGTTACGAACGACCAGCGGCCACGACAGCACCTGCGCTCCACCACCGCATCCACACTCTATATTTATACGGCCTCGATTTATGTTTATGGAAATCCCAAAGGAATAAAAAAACAGAAGCAGAGCCGCCAACGAAAGACCGAACATCCGTAACGCCGGCAATTCCTGGCTGAAGACGACCAGCAACTCCGCACCCACGATGGATGCGGACGCCGCGCGTACAAGCCGCAAAGGAATCAACCTGTAATCTTCGACGTAACCGGTAAAAACCGTAAATCCCGATATCTTATGGAAAAACGCACGCAGAAACACCAACGCGATCAACGTCGATATCGATACGGAAAGCATTGACATCAATGCGCACCCATAATCATGGTCGCGAACCCGAAATCGGTCCTTTGCGCGGACAGCTTCAGGGAATAGCCGTTCTTCGGGTTGATATCGTATTTTACGATAATATTCTTCTTGATATCCAGACCGAAGAGATTCGTCTGCTCGCCCTTCACGACGCCGATCGTCGAAATATCCTTTACAGGAGAGCGGGATACGATCTTCTTTTTCTTCATGTCATATGCCCAGATCTCGGTCGCACCATGATGATGCGTGCCTTCATGACGATTGGAGGACATGGCCATGAACATGATGCCCGTCTCGCTGTCATAGGTCATCACACCATAGCCGGAGGCCCCCCAACTGCCGGGAACGCCTTTCGTCGCAGCTATAACATCGACTTTCCTGATGACGCCGGACGCATCGGATACGCGATAGAGATTTCCATTGTAGGACAGGAACACCAGATCGGAATCGACACGAGCGGACGCCAGAAAAATCGGATCTTCATCGACATCGAAGATCTTCTCGCTCTTCTGGCTCGTAAAACTCTGCCCATCGGGGCTCAGCTTGAATGTCGCAAAGCTCCCGTCGCTACAGATCGCCGAATAGCCATATCCGCTTTCCATAGGATAAATGCCGTAACAGCCGGGCGAAGGGATTTCCTTTACGACTTTTCCCCTTTCCAGATCCACGACGGTCACCGACGTCGCGGGGGTGGCGTTCTGGATATAGATGAATTTTTCATCCGCGCTCAAACGCAACTGCGCGGCGTCGGGCGTATATTGCGTCAATTTATAAGGAAGTATTATTTCCTTTTTAACCGTATTTGTCGGAACATCAAAAATCTGCAGAACGTCTTCACCAGTGCCATACGCAACACGGCTCAGAAACCCCGATGCCATGTAAGCCGTATTGCCATCACGCGACAATGTCGCCAGTCCCCAGGACCCTCCGCTGACGTTCCCCTTCAACGTCAGATCCTTCGTCGAGAAGATATAGATCGTACTGGTCGCCATATCCATCTGATTGACAAAGACATTCGGACCCGGCGACATCCTCTCCTTCACGCTCACCACTTCAGGTACAAAAGCCGCATCATCAGCCCAGGCTCCGACAGGAAGCAAAGCCAGACCAGCCAACCAGAACCAGACCGAGGACTTTTTACTCATCGCGGCTTTCACCTCCAGCATTCGTTCCGTTATCGGAGCAGAACGGCGGGAGGCTCGATATCCATTTTCGAAAATTTTTCCTGTATGGAAACGTTCGAACGTCGTATATTCTGTTTCGACCTCAAAAAGGAAACCGCTGGTTACGGAGATGGCACAAGGGCTGGATTCAACGACCCATGTTTTTTTTGCGCCCTCCTTTCAGGAGTCAGGACTCCCGCTGTGGAATCAGCGCTATATACAGTTGGGGAAGGGTACGTTCAAAGGAACGGTCTCGGTTCTGACCTTCGGCAAGCTGACGCTCATCGAGGAAACGATCAATGTATCGGTCGGCCAGACGACATGTCCGCCGGACGGCACGATCGCGGTCGTTTTCCCCGCCCATCGGAGCGAATTGGGTACGATCAATGGGGAAGTCCGATCGGACAAGGCTTTCGTCCATGTCGGCGGCAGGGAAATCACCGTAAGCGGCGCGGAAAACTGCCGCGCTTATTACCTGCTTGTCCAACAAACCGATCTGCCGGAATTTGATTTCCGGAAATTCGGTGCCATCACACCGGTCGCCCCCTCCCTTCACATCGCGGAGATGTCGGCATGGCTTGCGAGCCTTTTCGCCGGCACATGGCAGCCGAAGATACGCTTGTCCGGGCGGACCGATCAGGTCCTGTCCGAAATCCTCCTCGATCGTGTCAAAGACATCCTCACCGAGATTCAGCAGAAAGCCAGCATTGCCCCGCTCCGCGGGACTTTCTCATACAGCCTGTTCCTCAAGGCCCAGCGTTTCATCGACGATTATGATGACGCGATCATGTCCGTGACCCGACTGACTGAGGAACTGAACATCCCGCCCCATATCCTGCGCGCGGCATTCGTGCAGACGACGGGCGTCTCCCCCCGCCTGTGGCTTCGTCAGCGGGCATTGGATCGCGCGCGCCGCGCACTGCTCGATCCGGCGCAGGCCGGCAAGGGCGTATCCCAGATCGCCCTGGAATGCGGATTCTTTCACTTCGGACGTTTCGCGGGATATTACGCCGAAACCTATGGCGAACTCCCGATCGTCACCATCCGCAATACCTTGTCGATCCGATAGCGCGCGCGTGTCGCCCTCGGTTATTCAGTGTCCGTCCAAGATCATCTTGAATCATTGGAATTGTTTGTGATTCCCTATCAGCGCGCTCGGTTCGCAGGAGTTTCTGATGTGAGCGGCCGAGAACCGTGCCCGATATGACCGGAGCCAGCTTCGCTATCCGAGCGATCTGACGGACGAGGAATGGTCGCTGATCGCCCCCCTGATCCCGGCCGCCCGGCGTGGCGGCAACAAGCGGACAGTGGATATACGGGAGGTCATGAACGGCCTGATGTATGTTCTTGGAACGGGTTGCCAGTGGCGCGCGATCCCGAAAGACCTGCCGCCGCGCAGCACGGTAAATTACTATTTCTGCCGCTGGCAGCATGACGGCACACTCGATCGTCTGCACCATGCGCTCTACATCATATGCCGGGAGCAGGCGGGCCGTGAGGCCAGTCCGACAGCGGCGATCATCGACAGCCAGAGCGTCAAGAATGCCGAAAAAGGGGGCGGAGCATCGATCCGTCCGGTTTTGATGCCGGCAAGAGAATCAAGGGCAAGAAGCGGCATGTCCTCGTCGATACGCAGGGTCTATTGATGGAGGCAACGGTCCACGCAGCCGATATCCAGGATCGTGATGGCGGTGTCATGCTGATGGCGACATTGTTCGGACTGTATCCGTTCCTCCTGAAACTCTACGCCGATGCGGGCTATCAGGGGGCAAAGTTTCAGCAGGGACTGGCTCATGTCTGCCGTTCTGTGAATGTCGAGATCGTGCGGCGCTGTAATGTCGGAAAATTCGTGGTATTGCCCAAGCGCTGGATCGTGGAGCGCACCATCGCATGGTTGAACCGCTGCCGACGCCTGAGCAAGGATTGGGAGTGCCTCAATCGCAATGCACTCGCTTTCCTCCGATGGGCCTCAGTCCGGATGATGCTCAGAAGGCTCTGTAATCATACATCATGATCTTGGACGACTCTGCGCGAAACTGCCTCCCAGTGCTATTTTCCAAAGTAAATCTGGAAGAAGTATCTTTCGATACAATAAACAGGATGCGGTTTCTATGGTGACCCCACAGGTCAATTTCAAACTACTCACTCAGGGAAATGGCATTTTTGAAGAGATCTGATGCTTGATTATTGCAGAATAAGTTTTATATTTTGCATACTCAAAGTGAGATGTGGAATGGCTCAATTCGACTACAGTTCAAAGGTGCGGCGCGTATCGCCCTCCTCGGCGATGGCTCGCGTTCTGCGCGATCTTCACCGGGGCTTACCCGCGTGGGCGCACATGAAGGGCCGCGCAATGCCTGGCGGCACGGCTCGTACGGAAGAAGGGCTCCGTCAACGTGGTCTCGTCACGGGCTCCGGTCACAGTCTGTCCCTCACCGAGGCGGGCCGCGAGTGGGTCGCGCATATTGAGTCAGGAGGAGAATAAACGGACCTGCTTGCCCTGTTCCCCGAGAGTGGTGTCCGGTCCTCGCCTGTCGGGATCCCGATGTCGGTCCACATCGTTAAATAATATGCACGTCAAATTTATATATAAGCGAACAAATTCAAATAACAAACTTCGCGAATCAATGATATAAGTTAATGACTTAATAATATTAAATAAGCAGCCTCTATTCGGGCAATCAAGCCCGAATAGAGGTTTTTATGCCAACAGTCCTTCGTCCACTCCTGGACGCAATTGAGATAAACCACGGGCCCAGAATCGAGCTCGGTCGATATTTTCTCCAACTCGCAGAGGAAGCTCGCCAAATTGGAATATCGCTACATATGGGGCGCGGTAGCGGTCGCTTGAATGAAGTAAACAAGAGGAATCAGGACACTTGGAAACCCTTGGGACCCGTCTATGATCCTAGCGTTTCTAGTATTGACGAGGGGAACTCCATCTACATCGAAGGACAATGTGAGGGTGAACCAGTCCTGACGTTGATCCTGCGCCGGTATGATTGGCCGCAAAGCACGCTCCGCGAAGAATGGGAGTCTGGCCGCTTCGCCTATCGTGACCCGGACATCCAGATGGACCCAGGCGAACGATGGATCGCCGAAGCACCTGCGGCTGGAGAAATTTCGGGCCGGGTAGTGTTCGTCGGCGGTTTGTGGTCGCATCCGACATTCCGTCGCAAGCAATTGCCAGTGCTGAGCATTGCTTTGATGCGGAGTATTTCTCTCGCAACATGGCGCCCCGATTTCGCCATCGGTATGATTGAGACTGGGCCAATGACACGTGCTCTGCTTCCTCTCTACGGCTACCCGCCCATCCAGCCAGGAATGATGATCGTCGGTGGCTGGCGCACCTTTGAAAGCAATCTGATATGGGAAACGCCGAATATGCTCACGGAGCATGTTTTGAATAGTTTAACAGGCCCGGATCAGCCTGATCAAAGGAATCGACGTGACGAAGGTATCCGTCGCGCTCGTGCGCCAAGGTAAAATGAGCCTCTCATAACGGGACCAGAACCTGGAGCCATCGTGGCGTGTCACAAGCGCTTCGATGAGCTCCAGGCGCGGTGTCTGGTGCTGAGCAGCGGTAAAATAGCCGCGAGTTGTTGGAACAACATATGCGCTGTCAGGTAAGTCCCTGATGTCACGGCCGATGAAGTCATCACATGAGTTCTCCCCATATGATCTGTAGCTGCTGGGCCATGCTTCAATCAGACACCGATCGCGATCCGGCATCCATGCCATGCCACCGTTTCCAAATGCTGTGTCTTCGCGTATCTGGGATATATTTTTGGTCGTAACATAGCGGCTTTCCTGTTCCCAGATATCCAATGCTTTGCGCATACCGATGCGCTTCGGATCCTGGATCCGATCGAGGGACAAGCCGATGATGGTGGGTGATCCCGGCGGCTCCAATGTCTCTGAAGTCGCCGCTTGCAGAGAAATCAGACGAGCGACGGCATCGTTAAGATTATGTATGACTTCAAAAGGAGCAAACGGCGTGCCAACGCGCTCGAGGACGAAGCGCGACTCGCCATTATACAGGATGATCTCGAGTACAGTCTGAAGACAGGGCGCAGGAAACAGAGCAGGCTGAAAGCGGATGCGTGTATAGCGGGGAAATGTCGCAATCGCTGCAAAACCAAGATTGTTGATCGCGTAAGCGACGAGATCAACGTCCCGACCAAAATACCCAAGGTATTCAAGAAAATCAGGACTATTTTCATAGAATATCTTTCCGTCAGAACTAACAATTAGGATCATTTTCTCGTTCTTTATATTCAAGATCGGTCAACACTTGCCTTTTATCTATATGGCAGCAACCCGAGACATAACAAATGGCTCTGGTTTCGGAAGATGCTGAGTGTCCGTCCAAGATCATCTTGAATCATTGGAATTGTTTGTGATTCCCTATCAGCGCGCTCGGTTCGCAGGAGTTTCTGATGTGAGCGGCCGAGAACCGTGCCCGATATGACCGGAGCCAGCTTCGCTATCCGAGCGATCTGACGGACGAGGAATGGTCACTGATCGCTCGCCTGATCCCGACTGCCCGGCGTGGCGGCAACAAGCGGACAGTGGATATACGAGAGGTCATGAACGGCCTGATGTATGTTCCTGGAACGGGTTGCCAGTGGTGCACGATCCCGAAAGACCTTCCGCCGCGCAACACAGTCAATTACTATTTCTGCCGCTGGCAGCACGACGGCACACTCGATCGCCTGCACCATGCGCTCTACATCCTTTGTCGGGAGCAGGCGGGCCATGAGGCCAGTCCGACAGCGGCGATCCATCCGGTTTTGACGCCGGCAAGAGGATCGCGGGCAGGAAGCGGCATGGCCTCGTCGGTACGCAGGGTCTGTTGATGGCGGCAACGGTCCACGCGGCCGATATCCAGGATCGTGATGGCGGTATCATGCTGATGGCGACATTGTTCGGACTGTATCCGTTCCTCCTGAAACTCTACGCCGATGCGGGCTATCAGGGGGCAAAGTTTCAGCAGGGACTGGCTCATGTCTGCCGTTCTGTGAATGTCGAGATCGTGCGGCGCTGTAATGTCGGAAAATTCGTGGTATTGCCCAAGCGCTGGATCGTGGAGCGCACCATCGCATGGTTGAACCGCTGCCGACGCCTGAGCAAGGATTGGGAGTGCCTCAATCGCAATGCACTCGCTTTCCTCCGATGGGCGTCAGTCCGGATGATGCTCGGAAAGCTCTGTAATCATAGATCATGATCTTGGACGGACCCTTGGAAAGTAAGGTCGTCCGGTGAGACACCTTCGGTCAGCCAGGCGCCATTGTCCGCCCGATAGAACAGGCACCCGGCCCGGAACACCTGGCCGGCTTCCACAGCCAGGATAACTGCCGTCCCGTGTCGCCACGATCCTCGTGCAAATTATCCCCGGAAGGTCGTTTCCACGGATTTGCACCGAAATTACGGAGTAATTTTTTTATGGGGGTTTGCACAAACTAAAAAGTGGCTGTTTTCTGCGGTCTCTGGCGGAGAGGGTGGGATTCGAACCCACGGTACGCTTGCACGCACAACGGTTTTCGAGACCGCCCCGATCGACCGCTCCGGCACCTCTCCGTCTTCGCTAGCGGCGATGGATCGGGCTTATAGGGTGGTGCCGCAGGGCGTGCAAGAGACCTTGATGCGTTTTTCCGACATAATATTCGCCCCTCTCCCGGCCAGCCCATCAATCGGCGGTTGACGGCGCGCGGCAGCCGGCAGTAAAAGCCGCACCTCGCCCCCGCGCTGACGAGGGGTAGCCGTGCCCGCACGGCCAATAAAAAAAAGCGACTGGGTCGCGTCGCCTGTCCCACCACGGGGCCGCACGCGCCAAGAGATCGGAAAGACAGGTTAGAGCATGTTTGCAGTCATTCGCACCGGTGGAAAGCAGTATCGCGTTTCCCCCAACACGGTCCTGAAGGTCGAGAAGCTGGAAGCCGAAGCCGGCTCCACCATCACCTTCACCGACGTCCTCGCCGTCGGCGGCGAGAGCGGCACGACGATCGGCGCCCCGCTGGTCCCCGGCGCCACCGTGACCGCCACGGTCATCGCGCAGGACCGTCTGGACACGGTCATCATCTTCAAGAAGCGCCGCCGGCAGAACAGCCGCCGCAAGAACGGCCATCGCCAGCCCGTCACCGTGCTGCGCATCGCCGAGATCAACGCCGCCTGAACCCGCCAGGCGGCCTAGCAGCGCCGCCGGCAGGCTTATCAGGTCAGTTCAGAGTCAGGAGTTCAGGCAATGGCACAAAAAAAGGCAGGCGGTTCATCCCGCAACGGGCGCGATAGCGCCGGACGTCGTCTCGGCGTCAAGAAGTTCGGCGGCGAGAGCGTGATCGCTGGCAACATCATCCTCCGTCAGCGCGGCACCAAGATGAAGCCGGGCACCAATGTCGGCCTCGGCCGCGACCACACCATCTTCGCGCTGGTCGATGGCCACGTGAAGTTCGAGCGTCGCGCCGAAGGCCGCGTGCATGTGTCGGTCGAGGCGCTGCCGATCGCGGCCGAGTAAGCTCCCCGCTTCTCGGGACCGTTTTCGACCCTGCGAAGGGCCGGTCCTCGGGACCGGCCCTTTTTGCGTCATGGCGGGGTATCATCCCCGACCAGGACCACACGCTGCCACCGGACCAGTACGATGAAATTCCTCGACCAAGCCAAGATTTACGTAAAGTCCGGTGACGGCGGCGACGGCGTCGTGGCCTTCCGGCGCGAGAAATACATCGAATTCGGCGGTCCGGACGGCGGCAAGGGCGGGCGCGGCGGCGACATCGTGTTCGTCGCGGCCAGCAACCTGAACACGCTGATCGATTTCCGCTACACCCAGCATTTCCGCGCCCGCAAGGGCGGCAACGGCGCCGGCTCCGACCGCACCGGCGCCGCCGCCGCACCAGTCGTGATCCAGGTACCGATCGGCACCCAGATCTTCGACGAAGACCGCGAGACGATGCTGGCCGACCTCGACGAACCCGGCAAGCGCATCGTGCTGTGCCATGGCGGCGATGGCGGCCACGGCAACGCGCATTACAAAACCAGCACCAACCGCGCCCCCCGCCGCGCCGACAAGGGCTGGCCGGGCGAGGAACGCTGGATCTGGCTGCGGCTCAAGTTGATCGCCGATGTCGGGCTGGTCGGCCTGCCCAACGCGGGCAAATCCACCTTCCTCTCCGTCGTCTCGGCCGCCCGGCCCAAGATCGCGGACTACCCTTTCACCACCCTGCATCCGCAACTCGGCGTCGTGCGCCTGTCGGTGTCCGAGGAATTCGTTATCGCCGACATCCCCGGCCTGATCGCCGGCGCGCATGAGGGCGCGGGCCTGGGCGACCGTTTCCTCGGCCATGTCGAACGCTGCGCGGTCCTGCTGCACCTGATCGACGGCGCGGCCGGCGACGTGGTCAAGGCCTGGCGCACCATCCGTCACGAGCTGGAAGCCTACGATCCCGGCCTGGCCGCCAAACCGGAGATCATCGCCCTCAACAAGATCGACGCCATGACCCCGCAGCAGATTTCCAGCCGCCGCCGCGCGCTGGAAAAGGCCAGCGGCGCAAAGGTCGTCACCCTCTCCGGCGTCACCCGCCAGGGGCTGGACGACGTGCTGCGGCTGTTGCAGGACGAAGTCACCGCGATCCGCGAAGCCGAACGCGACGAGGCCCCACCGGCCGCCGCCCAATGGCCCGAGCCCACGCCGTGACCTCCGCCGAACTGCCCAGCCTGGGCACAGCCCGCCGCCTGGTCGTCAAGATCGGCAGCGCGCTGGTGGTGGATTCGCAGAACGCAACCCCGCGCACCGACTGGCTGGACAGCGTGGCGGCCGATGTCGCCGCCCTGCAACGCAGCGGCACCGAAATCATCCTCGTCTCCTCCGGCGCCATCGCGCTGGCCCGACATAGCCTGGGCATGACCCGCCGCACCCTGCGGCTGGAAGAAAAGCAGGCCGCCGCCTCGGTCGGGCAAATCCGCCTGGCCCAGGCATGGACCGACGCCCTGTCGGCCCACGGGCTGGTCGCGGCGCAATTGCTGCTGACCCCCGGCGACACCGAAGACCGCCGCCGGTACCTGAACGCCCGCGCCACGCTCGACACCCTGCTGGGGCTGGGTTGCGTCCCCGTGATCAACGAAAACGACGCCATCGCCACCACCGAAATCCGCTTCGGCGACAATGACCGCCTGGCGGCACGGGTCGCGGAAATGACGGGCGCCGACCAGCTCGTGCTCCTGTCGGACATCGACGGCCTCTACACCGCAGATCCCCGGATCGACCCGACCGCCCGCCACCTGCCCGTCATTACCGCGCTGACGGCCGATATCGAGGCCATGGGCGGCGCCCCGCCACCGGGCTATTCCTCAGGCGGCATGCGCACCAAGCTGATGGCGGCCCGCATCGCCACCCAGGCAGGCTGCGCCATGGCCATCACGCTGGGCAAGGACCCGCACCCGCTGGCGCGCCTGCGCGACGGCGCGCGCTGCTCGTGGTTCCTGCCCCTCCCCGAGGGGCGCTCGGCCCGCAAACGCTGGATCGCTGGCGGCCTGGCCCCGGCCGGACAGATAGCGATCGACGACGGCGCGCGGCGGGCACTGGCGGCAGGCTCATCCCTCCTCCCGGCCGGCGTGCGCACGGTCGAGGGCACGTTCGAACGCGGCGATCTCGTTCTGGTCACCGACATGGACGGCAACGAGATCGCACGCGGCCTGTCAGCCTACGGCGCCACCGACGCCCGCCAGATCGCCGGCCACCGCTCGGACGACATCGAAACCCTGCTAGGCTGGCGCGGACGAGACGAAATGATCCATCGCGACGACCTCGTCTTCACAGCCTGAGCGGAGATGCGCGCTGGTGGCGATCCGACGCGCGTTCCCTCCGCTTCGGTGCTCACGGCCATCAAGGCCGCTCCGCTCCGATGCTCGGAAACACACGACGGCCGTGCCGCTGCGCGCCACTCTCACTTACCAGCCCACATCTCCGCTCAGGCTCAAATGCGGCAGCACGCGATCCGGCGCGCGTTCCCTCCGTTTCAGGGCTCACGGCCATCAAGACCGCCCCACTCCGATGCTCGGAAACACACGACGGCCATGCCGCTGCACGCCACTCGCGCTCACCAGCCCACATCTCCGCTCAGGCTGAATACGACCGCCTACGCTTGAGTTGTAACCCGGCTCAGGTACGCGGCGGCCAGCGCAGAGAGGGTTCGGATCGCGGCCGATCGCTCCAATCGTCCTCACGCGACGCCCGTACCTCACGCCCGGCGGGCATGCGATAGACCGGCCGCACGGGCACCTCGTCCACGGCTTCGGGCGCGACGGGCGCAACCGGCGGCGGCATCACGGGCGGCCGCGCCGCTTCAGGCGGCACGTAAGCCGGGTCGCGTGGCGCGGCGGCCGGCCGGTCATGCCAGGGCATGGGCCGCGCAGTATCATGCGAAACCGGCGCACCCGAACGCGGCGCATAAGCCGGCGGCTCGACCGGCGGCGCGGCGCGCACGCTGGCCGGGGCGGCAGGCGGCGGGTCGAAATGGGTCGGACGGGGGGGCGAGACCGGGCGCTCAGGCCGCGCCGCATAGGCGTCGCTGGCCACCACAGGTCCCGGCGCGCGTGCCGGCGGCGGCACCACGGGCTCGACCACCGGCGCCGCAGTGGGCGCGGGGCGTGGGGCCGCCGGCGAAACCGGCACCCGCTCCTCGGGCCGAACGGCCAGCACCCGCAATTCGGCTTGCAGATCCTCGATCTGCAACGCCAGGGCATCCAGCCGCCCCTTCACGCCGAATACCGCGAACGGCACCAGCATCCAGAGGAAAATGAACAGCATCCCCAGAATCAGCAGCGCCAGCTGCAACCACCAGGGCATCCAGTCGGAAAACGGAAACGGCATCTGCGCACGACCACGGAAAGTACGAACCCCACCGCCCATGTGACCAGATCAGCCACCACCAGCGCAAGGATCGCGTGAACGCCTATAACCCCAGAACAACCACGCCTCGGGACCCCGCCCCTGAGACGTAAAATCTGCCGTGAAAGCCGGTCTGCCGAGCGAGAGCGCCGCCCGGCGGCGCGCCCGTCGTGTGTTTCCGAGCATCGGAGCGGAGCGGCCTTGATGGCCGTGAGCACCGAAGCGCAGGAAACGCGCGTCGGATCGCCGGCAGAGCGGCTTTCACGGCAGATTTTTTACATGCCGAGGGCGCGGCGGTAGATATCGAGCAGCGTCTCCTGCTCTTCCACCTCGGCCGGCTCCTGCTTGCGCAGGCGGATGATCTGGCGAATGACCTTCACATCGAAACCGGCGGATTTTGCCTCGGTGAAAATATCCTTGATGTCGCCGGCCAGGGCCTTGCGCTCTTCTTCCAGGCGCTCGACGCGCTCGATAATGCTGCGCAGCCGGTCCGCCGCAATCCCGCCGACCGCCGCCGCCTTGTCGTCATCACCGAAATTTTCCGCGTCCATGGAACGGCCTGCCTCCAGCATGGGGATGAAATCTCGCCCTCCGATCCGCCCCCGATCAGGGGACCGGGCCGCAACCGGTCAGGGAACGGGGGGCTTATCGTGACGTTGCCGGCCGGTCAATGGCAACTTGACAGGTCGCGGCGCCTCGGCCCAAACCCGTTCAAGGCAGGTCGTCCCCATCCCAACGGTGCCGGTCCCCGCAGGGCCACAGCGCCCCAATAATGCTCCGATCCGATGCAAGGAGGCCATAATCGATGCCCCAACTCCCCCCCGTCGATGTTTTCGACTATATCGTCTTCGGCGCCACCGGCGACCTGACGATGCGCAAGCTTCTGCCGGCACTGTATTATCGCTACCGCGATGGACAGATCCCCGATCAGTCCCGCATCGTCGGCACCGCCCGCTCGCCCCTGTCCCGCGCCGACTATCAGGGCCGTGCTGAAAAGGCCCTGACCGAATTCGTCAAGCCGGCCGATTTCGACGAGGCAACCGCGCGCCGCTTTCTCGACCTGATCCATTATGTCAGCCTGAACGGCGCCGAAGCCGACAGCACCTGGCCGGCGCTGCAAAGCCTGCTGACCGAGGCGCCGGAAGACCGCATCCGCGTCTACTACCTGGCCACCGCCCCCGGCCTGTACGGCCAGATCTGCGAGAATCTCAGCAGCCACGGGCTGGTCACGGCGCAGTCGCGCGTCGTGCTGGAAAAGCCGATCGGCACCGACCTGGAAAGCGCGGACGCGATCAACGACCATGTCGGCCGCTACTTCCCCGAAAACCATATTTTCCGCATCGACCATTATCTGGGCAAGGAAACGGTCCAGAACCTGATCGCCCTGCGCTTCGCCAACCCGGTATTCGAGCGGCTGTGGTCCAGCGACGCGATCGACTATGTCCAGATCACCGCTGCCGAGACGGTGGGCGTCGAAAGCCGGGGTCCGTACTACGACAAGTCCGGCGCCCTGCGCGACATGATCCAGAACCATCTGCTCCAGGTGCTGTGCCTGGTGGCGATGGACCCGCCCGGCTCGCTGGAGGCCGACAGCCTGCGCAACGAGAAGCTGAAGGTGCTGCACGCCCTGCGCCCGATCGCCCCCGACGACGTGGCGACCTTCACGGTGCGCGGCCAGTACGCGCGCGGCCGCACCGCGGACGGCACCACCCTGCCCAGCTATCTGGAAGATTTGGGCGAGGACGCGACCAGCGACACCGAGACCTACGTCGCCATCCGGGCCGAGATCCATTCCTGGCGCTGGGGCAACGTGCCGTTCTACCTGCGCTCGGGCAAACGCCTGGCCGAGAAATGCAGCGAGATCGTCATCCAGTTCAAGGCGGCCCCCTGGTCGATCTTCCCCGGCAAGCCGCGCGCCAACCGGCTGCTGATCCGCATCCAGCCGGATGAAGGCGTCACCCTGTCGGTGTCGACCAAGGACCCGACCCCGACCGACAGCCTCGCCCTGCGCCCGGCCGACATCAACATCGCCTTCGAAAAGGCTTTCGGCACCCGCTACCCCGACGCCTACGAACGCCTGCTGCTGGATGTGGTGCGCGGCGACCCGATCCTGTTCATCCGCCGCGACGAGGTCGAGGCCGCATGGCGTTGGATCGATCCGATCCTGCGCGGCTGGGCTGAGAACAAAGCCCCGCTCCACACCTACCCGGCCGGTAGCTGGGGTCCCGAAGCGGCACGCGCCCTGCTGGCCCAGGACGGCCACGCGTGGCACGAGGACATGGCATGAAAACACCAACCTCCATAACCTCCGCCACGCCGGGGACAACGCCGCCGCGCCGCCCCCGGCGCACCATGCGCCAGCGCATCATCCGCCGGGTGGCCATGGTGGTGCCGCTGGTGCTGCTGGCCACGCTCGCCGCCCGCATGGGCTGGCTGGACCAGGCGGCGGACCAGATCACCTTCCGTCACGCGAACTGGTTCGACGACACCGCGCTGGTCGAGCATTTCCGCACGGTGGTGACGCATAACGGCATGACCGACACCCCCGGCCGCTGCCTGCTGTTCATCGTCAACGGCAACGATCCGCCGGATGCCGCGCGTTTCGACGTGATGGAAAAACATTCCGGCTCCTGCCCCGGCGACGGCAAGACGCTGCCCAAGCTGTTCACGCTCAAGGTCAACCGCATCGACCAGACCGTGCAGACCGACTGGGGATCGCCGGGCACATACCACCCGATGCCGAAGTGACACGCCTTACCGACCGAGCCCCGACAGACACCGCATGACCACGACCAGCCCGACCGACAGCACCGCCCCCGTCGCCCCTGCCACCGGCAAGCGGCGCGATTTCCTGACCCTGCTGACGGTGGCGGCGGGCGGCGCGGGCGTGGCGGCCTTCTCATGGCCGTTCCTCGACAGCCTGCGCCCCGGCGACGCCGGCTCGGCCCGCCCGCCGATCGATGTCGACGTGTCGAAACTCCCCCCCGGCCAACAGATCACGGTGGTCTGGCACGGCAGCCCGGTCTTCATCACCCACCGCACGCCCGAAGCCCTGGCGCGGCTGCAACAGGCGGCGCTGACGACGCGCCTGCGCGACCCGTCCTCGGGCGCGGTGCAGCAACCGCCCTACGCCGCCAACTGGCACCGCTCGATCGTCCCCGCCTACGGCGTGGTGGTTGGAATCTGCACCCATCTGGGCTGCGTGCCGACCTATTCCCCGGCACCCGACCCCACCACGCCGGTCGCCAACTGGCCGGGCGGCTATGCCTGCCCCTGCCACGGCTCGAAATTCGACCTCGCGGGCCGCGTCTTCATCGGCGCGCCGGCCCCCTACAACCTGCCGGTCCCCCCGTACGCGATGCCC
>NZ_JBDNXE010000004.1:0-80429 GCF_047721585.1 Gluconacetobacter sp. | reverse complement strand
GCCGAAGGCCGAGCCCCCGCCCCCCCGGCGGCAGGTCACGCATCTGGACGCCGAAACCCTGCAACTGGCCCGCGTCCATTATCGCGGCCTGCAAGCGTCCGACCCCGCCGACAGCTATCTGTACCACATCACGACCAACGAAAATGCCGAAGCCATGCTCCGCGACGGCGTGACCATGAGCCGCCGCCACCCCCTGCTGCTGACCGAGCGCGGCGGCGTGCCCTACTGGCTGTCCCTGCTGGCCGACGACGACGATGCCAGCGAAGCCGATATCGCCGTACTGCGCATGAAGCGTTTCATGATCGACGACCTGATCGAGGACGATCCGGATTCGACCCGCAGTTCGGGCAGCCCGAGCTACTTCCTGACCGGCAACACCTGACCCCCGAGGACGACGCCCCAATGGACACAGCAATCGCCGAGATCGAGCGCGGCGGCCGCGTCGAATCCCGCCATGCCGGCACGGCCGTGGTGGTGGACGCCGATGGCGATGTCGTGTTCGCGCTGGGCGACATCGCGGTGCCGACCTACCCGCGCTCGGCGGTCAAGGCTTTCCTCGCCCTGCCGCTGGTCGAAAGCGGCGCCGCCGAGCGGCTGGGCCTGGATGACGAGGAACTGGCACTGGCCTGCGCCTCGCACAACGGCGAGCCCGCGCATGTCGCGGTCGCGGCGCGGATGCTGGGCCGGGCAGGGCGTCATGTCTCCTGCCTCGAATGCGGCACCCATTGGCCGACGAACGCCGAGGCCGCCCACGCCCTGGCCCGCTCGGGCGGGGCACCCAACGCCCTGCATAACAACTGCTCCGGCAAACATGCCGGCTTCATCTGCCTGGCCTGCGACCGCGACGAAGACCCGGCCGGCTATATCCAGCCCGCCCACCCGATCATGCGCGAGGTCACGGCGGCGCTGGCCGACGTCACGGATGCGGCGCACGGCGAAGACAATCGCGGCATCGACGGCTGTTCGATCCCGACCTACGCCATCCCGATGCGCGCCCTGGCCCACGGCTTCGCCCGCTTCGGCACCGGCCACGGCCTGGGCCGCGAACGCGCCCGCGCGGCGGCACGGCTGCGCGCCGCCGTGGCCAACGCCCCCTTCATGGTCGGCGGCAGCGGCCGCTTCGACACGGTGCTGATGCAGGCGCTCGGGCCGGCCGTCTTCAGCAAGATGGGCGCGGAGGGCATCATGGCCGCCAGCCTGCCCGAACAGGGTCTGGGCATCGCGGTCAAATGCCATGACGGCGCCCCGCGCGCCGCCGAAGTCGCCATGGCCACGCTGCTGATGCGCTTCCTCGGCCCCGAAACCCGCGACCACGCCGTGCTGCGCGATCTGGCAACCCACGATATCCGCAACTGGAACGGACTGACGGTCGGCCGCGTCCGCGCCGCCCCCTTCCTCTGACCCTGGGAAGGCGTCGGAATGCCCGCGCGCCCGATCGTCCTGTATCCCGACCAGCGCCTGCGCCAGACGGCCGAGCCGGTCACGCAGTTCGACGCCGCGCTTCGCACACTGGCCGCCGACCTGTTCGACACGATGCAGGCCGCGCCCGGCATCGGCATCGCGGCGCCGCATATCGGCGTGGCACTGCGCGTCGTGGTGCTGGACCTGCGCGACACATCGGGCGCGCGCACCTACATCAACCCGGAAATCATCTGGGCATCCGACGAGACGATCCGGCATGAGGAAGGCAGCGTTTCCATGCCCGGCGTCACCGAACAGATCGAACGCCCGGCCAGGGTGCGCGTACGGTACCAGGACCTCGACGGTCAGGACCAGATCGAAGACTCCGATGGCCTGCGTGCAATCTGCCACCAGCACGAAATCGACCAGTTGAACGGCCTATTCTGGATACAGCGCCTCTCCGCCCTGCGACGCACCCGGCTGATAGCCCGTTACGAAAAGATCAGGCGCGCCCGTTCCGGATAATATCCAAGGGCAGGCATCCTGCACGGCGGCAAGGGTGGAACAGAAGGACATGACCGTCAGCCCACGCATCCTGATTCTCGGCAACAGCGGCTCGGGAAAAACCTGGCTGGCGAACCGCCTGGCGCGACATTTCGCAATCCCCGCCATCGAACTCGATGCCCTGCATTGGATGCCCGGAGGCTTCAACCTCCGCCGTCCCCCCGATGACGCGAAAGAGGCGGTACAAGCCGCCGCCAGGGAGGACGGATGGATTATCGAAGGTGTCTTTGGCTGGCTGGCCCGGCAAGCCCTGCCGCGCGCGACAATCCTTGTCTGGCTCGTGCTTCCCGAGGAAGAATGCATCCGTAATCTCATCAACCGCCCCATCAAAAGCGGAGAAGATCCGGACGCGCGCTCAGCCCTGCTTCAATGGTGTTCGGAATACCGGACACGCACGAACGCCAACTCCTATGCCGGACACCGGGATATCCATGAGGCATTTACCGGCGAAAAACATCGCCTGTGCACGCGGGATGAAATCGAAACCTTTCTATCCACCGTCAATCGCGGTTGAAATGTCCCTCGTCAGAGGTCGATAGGTTCAAACTGCGCGAACATATCGCGGCTTTCCGGCAATTCGTTCAAAGGCACATAATCGCAGACAACAGCATAATGTTCCCACATCGCCAGAACGTCCGGATGGGTGTGGGCTGTCTGAATAGCGCCATCATGCCATTCGAAAATCTCGACAATAACGCCGTCTCGGGAGCGCATGGCCAATGCTGGACGATCCGTAGCCAGCCCAAGGCGGCGAAGGGCCGTCACATGATGACGGGTGAGTTCCAAAAGAGCCTGTTCCTGACCGGGCTTTGGCCGATAGGCTACGATCACCATCTCACCCATTCATATCTCCATGCGCCCCGGAGAGCATATCTCCTTTTTCTGAAGAAAAAGGAGCAAAAAGACTTTTATCCGTTCAGGAACATTGCCTGTCGCCAGCACAAAGCCCCCGAACGAAGACCACGATCGCCACCTCACCTGACCGCCAGCCGACACAAACCGTCACACGATGAACGTATCCGCATACAGCGCCAGCACGCCGCCCACATCGACATCCACCGCCACGGCACATGACGGCGCGCCATCCCAGGCCGGGGCGGGCGCGCCGGGCACACCAACGGGCTTCTGAATCGTCTGTCCATCAGCCAGCCCACCGCACACCACCCGGACCGGCCCATGCCGCAGCGTAAACAGATGCGGCGCCATAACCTGGATCACCGCCAGACTGTCATGGGCGAAAATCCCGGCCAACCCGCGCGAGCGTTCGTGGAACCCCTGGTAAAAACGCGACACCGCCCGCAGGAAAGCCCCATCCGGCCCGCCCCGCTCTTCCAGACGGTCCAGATAGGCAGCATCCATCACCACCTGCTGCGTCACATCCAGCCCCAGGATCGTAACCGTCCACGGCGCGGTCATCACCAGGTCCGCCGCCTCGGGGTCCGACAGGATATTGGCTTCCGCCACCGGCGACACATTGCCGCTATGGCCATGCGTGCCGAACGCGCCCCCCATCAGGCTCACACCCGCCACCAGTTCAGCAATACCGGGGTCATGCCGCAAGGCCAGCGCCAGATTGGTCAGCGGCCCGATGGCGATCAGCGTCACCTCGTGCGGATAGGCGCGCACCATATCCACGATCACCTGCCACGCAGGGCGCGGATCGATCGTACGCGCCAGTTGCGCCGGCAGCGTCAGATCGCCCAGCCCACCCGCCCCATGCACATGCGGCACGCCGGCCCCCGCCGGGCGCACCAGCGGCGTAGCCGCGCCCATCGCCACAGGCACATCCAGTGCCAGCCGTTCGGCCAGCCACAGCGCGTTGCGCGTTACGGTGCCGATGTCCAGATTGCCATGCACCGTGGTCACGGCCAGCAGGTCGAAGTCCGGCCGCCGGGTCAGGAAACACAACGCCATCGCATCGTCCACGCCGGGGTCGGTGTCGAAAATAACCTTGTGGCGATGTGTCATGGAGCAGCCTTCAAGAATGTTCTTTTTTGAAAAAAAGAACCAAAAAACTTTGATTCGATCAGGGGCATCGTATGTCCCCAGCACAAGGCTCCCGAGCGAATGAAAGTCTTTTTGCTTCTTTTTCTTCAGAAAAAGAAGACCCTACCTCACTTCGCGACCCAGCCGTCCTGCGCCAGGACAACCCCCGCCAGATACAGGCTGCCGCAGATCACCACCCGCCCCGGACCATCCGCCTCGTCCGCCAGACGTGCCAGCGCCGCCCGCACGGTAGGGCCGGGAATGGCACGGCCCGAAGACGCCGCCACGATCGCCTCAACCGGCAGGGCCAGATGCTGCCCCGGCTCCGCCACCGCCTGAACGCTGGCGGCACGCTCCAGCAAAGGGGCCAGAAAGCCCGTGGCATCCTTGGTCTGCTTCATGCCGACGACCAGATGAACCGGCCGGTCCGACCAGCCGGCCAGCATGTCGGCCAGCGCGTGACCGGCACCGGGATTATGCCCGCCATCCAGCCAGATTTCCCAACCCGGCGGCAGCAGGGCGGCCAGCGCGCCATCCAGCCGTTGCAGGCGGGCCGGCCATTCGGTGCGGGCGATGCCCGCCCACGCGGTTTCCGGCACCGCCAACCCGCTGGCCCGCAGCGCCGCCACCGCCAGCCCGGCATTATCCACCTGATGCGCCCCCGGCAGACCGGGAGCCGGCAAGTCCAGCACGCCCCGCGCGTCCGTGTAACGCACGCCGCCCGCCACTGGCATGATCTCCCAGTCCTCGTCGCGCACAAGCAGGCGCTCCCCGCATTCCACCGCCCGGACACGCAGAACCGCCATGGCGTCGGGCGTCTGATAGCCGGTCACCACCGGCACACCGGCCTTCATGATTCCCGCTTTCTCGGCAGCGATCGCGGCCAGACTGTTGCCGAGAAACGCTTCATGATCCATGGAAATCGACGCAATGGCGCAGGCGGCAGGCCGGACCAGAACATTGGTGGCGTCGAAACGCCCCCCCAGCCCGACCTCGATCACCGCCAGACGGGCAGGATGCCGCGCGAACAGCACGAAGCCGGCAGCCGTCAGCACTTCAAACACAGTGATCGGCGCACCGTCATTGACGCGCTCGACCTCTTCCAGCACCGCCACCAGTTCGTCGGTCGAGACGATGCGGCCGGCAACGCGAAAGCGCTCCGTCACGTCCACCAGATGCGGCGAGGTCATGACATGCACCGGCCAGCCGGCAGCCTCGCCGATAGCCCGCAGGTTGGCGCAGGTGCTCCCCTTGCCATTGGTACCGGCAACATGGATCACCGGCGGCAGATGGTTTTCCGGATGACCCAGCCGCCCCAGCAGAGCTTCCAGCCGGCCCAGCGACAGGTCGATCAGGGCCGGATAAAGCTGGTTCAGCCTCTCCAGAACAGCCCCGGCACGACCGACGAATTCCGGCCCCAGCACCGTCGGCGAACTGCTCATCGGCGCGGTCAGGCTGCCGGGCGGAGCGGCGCCGCGACCTGCTGATGGTTCAACAGGCCGATCAGGCGGCCCAGCATGGCCGGCAGGTCGGCACGCTTGGTCACCATGTCGATCATGCCATGATCCAGCAGATATTCCGCGCGCTGGAAGCCCTCGGGCAGTTTCTCGCGCACCGTATCCTCGATCACACGCGGGCCGGCAAACCCGATCAGGGCGTTCGGCTCGCTGATCTGCACATCGCCCAGCATGGCGAACGAGGCCGTAACGCCGCCGGTGGTGGGGTTGGTCAGCACGACGATATAGGGCAGTCCGGCATCGCGCAGCATCTGCACCGCCACCGTGGTGCGGGGCATCTGCATCAGGCTGATCATGCCTTCCTGCATGCGCGCACCGCCCGAAGCGGTAAAGACGATCAGCGGCGCCTTCTGTAGGATCGCCAGCCGCGCCGCCGCCACGAAGCCTTCGCCCAGCGCAGCCCCCATCGTACCGGCGATGAATTCGAACGCCATCACGGCCACCACCGCGTCGTGCCCGCCGATCTTGCCGTGGGCCACCGCCATGGATTCATCAAGCTGCGATTTCGCGCGCTCGTCCTTCAGCCGGTCGGTATAGCGCTTGCGGTCGCGGAACGAGAGCGGATCGACCGCAACCTTGGGCAGGTCGATGCGCGTGCAGGCCCCTTCATCGAACGTCCAGGCAAAACGCTCGCCCACCGTCGCGCGCATGTGATGACCGCAATGCGGGCAGACATTCAAATTTTTATGCAGATCCTTCACCAGAATCATCTGGCTGCACGATTCACAGTTGGTCCACAGATTGTCCGGCACCTCGCGCTTGAGCAGACCGCGGATCTTGGGGCGGACGTAATCGGTCAGCCAGCTCATCACATCACTCCATCACACACGGCGCACAGCGGCGACCAGAAACCCGCCTTCTTACAAGCAGGGTGCCAGAAAGGCCAGATGGTTCTCTCAATGCCTACGGGCAAGCGCAAAGCCCGGAGAATTCAGGCCGGCACCGCCAGAAAGCGCGCGACATCCAGCGTGAAGCTGCCGTCTTCCTCTACCCCGAACAGCCAGACGACCTCCTCCGGCGCCACCTGTTGCAGGGAACGGATCGCCGTCACCCGCTCCCCCGGCGGCCGCGTCGGTCCAGTGATGGGTCGTGAACCGGCAGAACACCGCATCGAACCCGCCATCCTCGTACGGCAACCCCTCCGTAGGAGCATGCACCGTCGAAAATGTTCGTCAGGCTCCGCCGCCCGGCCTCCTGCCTCACGGCATCGAGCATCTCGCGGGTCACGTCGCAGGCAACGACGTCCGCCACATGGGGCGCCAGCCGGTAACTGACATGCCCGCCGCCACAGCCCAGATCCAGCACGCGGCGCAACCTCTTGCCCGCGACCTGTCTTTCGATCGCTTCAAGGTCCGCGCCCTCGGCATGCACGGCACTGGTCACGTAATCGGGTGCGCGGGTGCCGTAATGCTGGGCGGCGTAGGGTTGGGTCGAGGCGCTGCCCCGAACCCCGCCAAGGGCCGGCGGCCGTTGGAAACCGATTTGTGGTCAGCGCGCCGAACGCACGGCCTTTGCGAGGTCCGAGAGTTGCGCCAACACACGCGGCAGGGTGTCGGGTGTCGCGCGGCCTTCTTCGTCCAGCGAGTCTTCCAGCGTGGCGATCAGCGCCGAGGCCACCACAGCGGCATCGGCGGCACGAACGGCAGCGGCGGCCTGCTCGGGCGAGCGAATGCCAAAGCCGATGGCCACCGGCAGATCGGTCGCGGCGCGCAGGCGCGGCAGGGCGGCCGCCAGTTCGTCGCTGCTGGCGGTGCGCGTACCCGTCACCCCCGTGATGCTGACATAATAGATGAAGCCCGAGGCACTGCCGCACACCATGGGCAGGCGCGCATCATCGGTGGTCGGCGCCACGAGGCGAATGATATCCAGCCCGGCCGCCCGCGCCGGCCCGTCCAGCAGATCGGCTTCCTCGGGCGGCATGTCGACGACGATCAGCCCGTCCACGCCCGCGCGGGCCGCATCGGCACAGAAACGGGCATGGCCATAGGCTTCGATCGGGTTCAGATAGCCCATCAGGATGATCGGCGTATCGGCATCGTCCTCGCGAAACCGGGCGACCATCTCCAGCACGCGCACCATGCTGGCACCCGCCTTCAACCCCCGGCGCGCCGCCAACTGGATGGTCGGACCATCGGCACTGGGGTCGCTGAACGGCACACCGACCTCGATCAGGTCGGCACCAGCCCCCGGCATGGCGCGCAGCAATGCGAGCGAGGTATCGTAATCCGGATCGCAGGCCTGCAAATAGGGGATCAGGGCGCCACGTCCCTGCGCCTTCAGGGCCGCGAAGCGGCGGGCGATGCGGCTCACAATGTCACTCCCAGATGCGCGGCGACGGTAAAGATGTCCTTGTCTCCCCGGCCGGAGATATTCACCACCAGCAGCGTCTCGGGGCTGAGCGTGGGGGCGATGACGGCCACATGCGCCAGGGCATGGGCGGCTTCCAGCGCCGGGATAATGCCTTCGGTCCGCGTGCAGAGCTGGAAGGCCGCAAGCGCCTGGTCGTCGGTCGCGCCGACATATTCCACGCGCCCGATCTCGGCCAGCCAGGAATGTTCCGGCCCGATCCCAGGATAATCCAGCCCGGCACTGATCGAATGCGCCTCGTCGATCTGCCCGTCTTCGTCCTGGAGCAGATAGGTGCGATTGCCATGCAGCACGCCCGGCCGCCCCCGCAGGATCGAGGCCGCGGTCTCGCCGCTATCCAGCCCCCGCCCGGCGGCCTCGACGCCGATCAGGCGCACCGAAGGGTCATCGAGGAAGGGGTGAAAGATACCCATCGCGTTCGACCCGCCGCCGATGGCCGCCACGATCACATCCGGCAGGCGCCCCTCGGCTTCCTGCATCTGCACGCGGGTCTCATCCCCGATCACCGACTGAAAATCGCGGACCATCTGAGGGTAGGGGTGGGGTCCCGCCACGGTGCCGACGAGGAAATAGGTGTCGCGGACATTGGTCACCCAGTCGCGCATCGCCTCGTTCATCGCATCCTTCAGCGTGCCGGCACCGGAGGTCACGGCCACGACCTCCGCCCCCAGCAGGCGCATGCGAAACACGTTGGGCTTCTGCCGCTCGACATCGGTGGCGCCCATATAGATGGTGCATTTCAGCCCGAACAGCGCGCAGACGGTGGCCGTGGCAACGCCGTGCTGGCCGGCCCCCGTTTCGGCCACGATACGGCTGCGGCCCATGCGCCGGGCCAGCAGGATCTGGCCCATGACGTTGTTGAGCTTGTGCGAGCCGGTATGGTTCAGTTCCTCGCGCTTCATATAGATGCGCGCGCCACCCAGTTCCTCGGTCAGGCGCCGGGCGAACCAGAGCGGGCTGGGGCGACCCACATAATCCTTCAGATAATAGTCCAGTTCCGTGCGGAAGGCAGGGTCGGCCTTCGCCGCCGCATAGGCCGCGTCCAGTTCCAGGACCAGGGGCATCAATGTCTCGGCCACGAACCGGCCGCCAAAGATGCCGAAACGGCCGCGCGGGTCCGGCCCGGCGCGCAGGCTGTTGGGCAGCGTCTCCGCTGCGCCGCGTTCCGTTCCGCTGCTGTCTGCTGCGCTCACGTCGTTCTCCGGACCCGATATAGATGCAGGATATCGGGTGTTCTGGACCGCATGACGGAAAATTACCAGCCTCGTCTCGTCACGCCCAGATAGAGAGGCCGGGGTGATTTGACACACGCCGTGGGTCCACCGATACGGGGAATAAGGCGGGGAAGCGGAGAAAGACAGCATCCATGTTTGTTGCCCATTGTCCCGGTCAGCCGCCGCGGCCGATCGTTACCGATGCCGATGCCACCGGCATCGCCTGGCTGGATCTGCTGGACCCCACGCCGGATGAACAGGCCCAGGCAGCCAGGATTACCGGCCAGCGCATCCCGACCCGCGCCGACCTGGAGGAAATCGAGAGTTCCTCCCGCCTGTTCATGGAAGATGACGCCGTCTACCTCTCAACGCCTCTGGTCCGGCGCGTGCAGGACGATTTCTTCGTCTCGCCGGTCGGCTTCGTGCTGATGCGCGACAGGCTGCTGACGATCCGCTTCACCGAGTTTTCCTCGTTCGACCTGATCGCGAAGCAGATCGCCGGCAGCAAGGAAAGCTACAGCGGCGACGAGGTCTCGGTCCTGCTGCTGGAAGCGGTGGTCGATCGCATGGCCGATATCCTCGAACATCTGGGCCAGTCGCTGGATACGCTGTCGCGCGACGTGTTCCAGGCCGACCAGCCGCGCCAGGCCGGCCGGGCCGACCAGATGCTGCGCACGCTCCTGCGCCGGGTCGGGCGATCGGGCGACCTGGCCTCATCGGTTCGCGACAGCCTGCTGGGCATGGAACGGATCGCGATCTTCGTGAGCGAGAACAAGAAGCACGACCTGTCGGAAAAGCTGCGCGACCGGATGAGCACGGTAGCGCGCGATATCGTGTCGCTGAACGATTTCGTGTCGCAGATCTCCAACAAGGTCCAGTTCCTGCTCGATGCCACACTCGGCTTCATCAGCATCGAGCAGAATAACGGCATGAAGATCCTGACCGTGGTCAGCTTCATCGGGGTCGCACCCACGCTGGTCGCCGGCATCTACGGCATGAATTTCCACGATATTCCGGAGCTGAGCTGGAAATACGGCTACTGGTATTCGCTGGCGCTGATGGCTGCGTCGATCGTCGTTCCGCTGCTGTGGTTCTGGCACCGGGGCTGGCTGGCGCGAGGGCGCTGAAAGCGCCATTTGCACAGCAGCACCGTCAGTGTCTTGACCGTTGCCTGCAATTCTCTTAGCATGTCGGCGTCTCCGGTAAACTTTCGTTCGCCGGTTGCTCCCTCCGCATGGAACGTTGTTGGCCGTTTTCCGGTTTGTCCGGGTTTTTCTGGCAGGCGCACCGATGCGCTGATGTCCAGGCCGATCGTTTCCCCCCCTTCTATGACCTGCCCATTCAAGGCAACCTGAATGCATCTCGCCGAACTCAAGGCCAAAACTCCTGCGGACCTTCTGGCATACGCCGAAAGCCTGCAGATCGAGAACGCATCATCCCTGCGCAAGCAGGACATGATGTTCGCTATCCTCAAGACCCTCGCCGACAACGACCAGGCCATCCATGGCGAGGGAACGCTGGAAATCCTGCCCGACGGGTTCGGTTTCCTGCGCTCGCCCGAGGCGAACTACCTGCCCGGGCCGGACGACATCTATATCTCCCCCAGCCAGGTGCGGCGCTTCGGCCTGCGGACGGGCGACACGGTCGAAGGGCAGATCCGCGCCCCACGCGATGGTGAACGCTATTTCGCGCTGCTGAAGGTCAACACCATCAATTTCGAACCGCCCGAGGCGGTCCGTCACCGTATCAATTTCGACAATCTGACGCCGCTCTACCCCGAGCGCCGGCTGAAGATGGAAGTCGAGAGCGACGCGGTGGGCGGCGAGATCGAGAAGCCCGGCAAGGGCGGCAAAGGCAGCAAGGGGCAGACCAAGGATTTCACCCCGCGTGTGATCGACCTGGTCTCGCCGATCGGCATGGGCCAGCGCGCCCTGATCGTCGCCCCGCCGCGTACCGGCAAGACCGTGATGCTGCAAAGCATCGCCTCGTCCATCTCAGCCAACCATCCGGAAGTCTTCCTGATCGTGCTGCTGATCGACGAGCGGCCCGAGGAAGTGACCGACATGGCGCGGTCGGTACGCGGCGAGGTCGTGTCCTCGACCTTCGACGAACCCGCGACCCGCCACGTCCAGGTGACGGAAATGGTGCTGGAGAAGGCGAAGCGGCTGGTCGAGCACAAGCGCGACGTGGTCATCCTGCTGGATTCCATCACCCGTCTGGCGCGCGCCTACAACACCGTCGTCCCGTCATCGGGCAAGGTGCTGACCGGCGGTGTGGACGCCAACGCCCTGCAACGCCCCAAGCGCTTCTTCGGCGCGGCGCGCAATATCGAGGAAGGCGGCTCGCTGACCATCATCGCCACCGCGCTGATCGATACCGGCAGCCGCATGGACGAGGTGATCTTCGAGGAATTCAAGGGTACCGGCAACTCGGAACTCATCCTCGACCGCAAGCTCGCCGACAAGCGCACCTTCCCCGCCATCGACATCACCAAGAGCGGCACCCGCAAGGAAGAATTACTGGTCGAACGCTCGGAACTGTCGAAAATGTGGGTCCTGCGCCGCATCCTGGCGCCGATGGGCACCATGGACGCGATGGACTTCCTGCTGGACAAGCTGAAATACAGCAAGACCAACAGGGATTTCTTCGACGCGATGAATACCTGAAGACAGGAAAGCAGGGGCCGGAGCAATCCGGTCCCTCTTTTTTCATGCGTGAACGCTCTTCCGTTCTTTTTTGAAAAAAAGAACCAAAAAACTTTTGAATTTTTAGATTGCGTCCTGAAACAAAGGCCAATCCACCACACCGACCCCAAACGAATAAAAGTCTTTTTGCTTCTTTTTCTTCAGAAAAAGAAGGCTTTCCCCCTCAAGGCAACAGGATCGTACTCCCGATCGTCGTCCGGGACTCCAGCGCCGCCTGCGCCGCCCCCGCATCGGCCAGGGCAAAACGCTGACCGATCCGCACCGACAGCACGCCCTGCATGATCAGATCGAACAAATCCCTGGCCCCGGCCAGCAATGCCGGGCGCTGCGCGAAATAGGTCGTCAGCCCCGGCCGCGTCAGATACAGGCTGCCGCGCGTGGCCAGCATGCCGACCGAAACCCCCGTAACCTCGCCCGATGCGTTCCCGTAGCTGACCATCAACCCGCGCGGCGCCAGGCAATCAAGACTGGCAACGAACGTATCCTTGCCCACGCTGTCATAAACCACCGGCACCATGGCACCGTCGGTCAGCTTACGCACCCGCGCCGCCAGATTATCGTGTCCGACCAGAATATCCGCGGCACCGTTCTGCCGCGCCAACTCCCCTTTTTCCTCGGTCGACACCACGCCGATCACCCGCACCCCGAGATGCCGCGCCCACTGGCACAACAGCAGGCCCACGCCCCCGGCCGCCGCGTGAACCAGAATCGTCTCGCCGGCACTGACGGCCCGAACCCCGCGCAACAGCATATGCACGGTCAGGCCCCGCAACATGCAGCCGGCCGCGACTTCGAACGGAATATCCGGCGGCAGCGGCACGACACGATCGGCCGCAATGGTCCGGCATTCACCATAACCGCCCAGTGCCGTGGGATAGGCCACCCGATCACCGGGTTGAAAATCGGTCACGCCCGCGCCGGCGGCCATGACGACACCAGCACCCTCCATCCCCAGGATGGCCGGAAAAACGGGCACCTTGTACAGACCGGTCCGGAAATAGATATCGATGTAATTGACGCCAATCGCCTCCTGCCGGATCAGGATCTCCCCCCGGCCGGGAACGGGCGTAGGCAGCGTTTCCAGTTGCAGAACCTCGGGGCCACCATAGCCGTGAATGCGAATTGCCTTATACATCGCCTGCTTCCTTGCTTCTGTTCTGTCCGGCCGTCTCAGGCGTCCTGGCGAGCCACGCCAGGGATCTGGGCTCCCTCCAGTTCCAGCAGGTAAATCTTGTCCGTCACCCCGCCATCGCCCGAATACCCACCCAACCCCTGGGTCGCGACGACACGATGGCACGGGATCAGGATCGGAATCGGATTGGCCCCATTGGCCTGGCCGATGGACCGGGGCGACCCGCCGACCTGCTCCGCGAGGTCGCGATAGGTGCGGGTTTCACCCGGCGGGATCGCGCGCAGCGCCTGCCACACGGCCTGACGGTACGGCGTGCCATACGGCGCCAAAGGCAGGTCGGCGAAATTATCCGCAGCACCGTCGAAATAGGCGTCGAGCCGATCGCAGGCCAGCCGCAGCAACGGCGTCTCGTCCTGATCGCGCCCCCAGCCCCAATCCAGGGCGACGATCGCGCCGTCTTCCTCGGTCAGGGTCAGATCCCCGATGGGAGAGTGCATCGAAAGCTGCGGCATACCGGTCGTCGTCCCTTTTGATCCTGTATCCCGCACCATATCGGGACTGTCTGGTATTCTGTACCCTTCCGCCACAGGTTGCGACATGCAAGAGCACCGACCGGACGCCCGATGACGACAGGAACAGACACGATGCCCTCCGAACGGACCCAACCCGATGCGCCGATCTTTGCCCTGGCCAGCGGGGCAGGGCGCGCGGCCATCGCGGTCATGCGCCTGACCGGAGCGGGATGCGGCGAAATCCTGCGCCATCTGTGCGGCACGCTGCCGACACCCCGCCGCGCCACGCTAAGCGGATTGCGGCATGCCTCCGGCGACGCCGCGCCCATCCTGCTGGACCGCGCGCTGGTGCTGTGGTTTCCCGGCCCGAACAGCTATACCGGCGAGGACAGCGCAGAACTGCACCTGCATGCCGGCCCCGCGGTCATCACCGCCGTGGCCGACGCACTGGTCGCACTGGGCGCCCGACCGGCCGAGCCGGGCGAGTTCACCCGTCGCGCCTTCATGAACGGCCGCCTGGACCTGATCGAGGCCGAAGGCATCGCAGACCTGATCGACGCCGAAACCGAAGCCCAGCGCCGGCAGGCGCTGGAACAGGCCGACGGTACGCTAAGCCGCCTGTATGACGAATGGGCAACCCGGCTGCGCACCACGCTCGCGCATCAGGAAGCCCTGATCGACTTCCCGGACGAAGACCTGCCACCCGAAATCGAGCAGGCATTGCTGAACGAACTGCGCGCGCTGACCCACGAGATGCGCGCCCACCTGGACGATGGCGCACGAGGCGAGCGGCTGCGGGGCGGCCTGCTGTTTGCTATCGTCGGCGTGCCCAATGTCGGCAAATCCAGCCTGCTGAACACACTGGCCGACCGCGACGTGGCCATCGTCTCGCCCCGCGCCGGCACCACCCGCGATGCCATCGAGGTCCGCGTCGTGCTGGGCGATGTCCCCGTCACCCTGATCGACACCGCCGGCCTGCGCGAGACCGAAGACGAGATCGAAGCCGAAGGTGTGCGCCGCGCCCTGTTTCACGTGAAACAGGCCGACTGCGTGATCGGCATGTTCGACGGCGACACGCCCCCCGCCGATCTACCCGCCAACGCGATCCTGGTCCGCAACAAGATCGACCTGACCCCCACGACGAAAAGCCCCCATGGCGCCATCGCCATCAGCGTCCATGACGGCACGGGCTTGGCGCAACTGACCGAAATCCTGGCCGACCGCGCCCGTGCATTGACGGCGGCGCAATCCGGTCCGCCGCTGACACGCGCGCGCCATCGCGCCGCGATCGAAGAAAGCGCTAGCCATCTGGCCGCCGCACTCGATATGCACTGGCCAGAGATGCGGGGCGAGGACATGCGGCTGGCCATGCGCGCCCTGGGGCGCCTGACCGGAGCCGTCGGGGTCGAGGATCTGCTGGATACCGTCTTCGGCCAGTTCTGCATCGGCAAGTAAGGGAGCGGACAAAGGTGACTGGCGAATACGATGTCATCGTCATTGGCGGAGGGCATGCGGGGTGCGAGGCCGCGGCGGCATCGGCCCGATGCGGCGCGCGTACGCTACTGCTGACGCACCGGCGGGACACGATCGGCGCCATGTCCTGCAACCCCGCGATCGGCGGCATCGGCAAGGGCCATCTGGTGCGCGAGATCGACGCACTGGACGGACTGATGGGCCGCGCCGCCGACCGGGCCGGGATTCATTTCAAACTGCTGAACCGCTCCAAGGGGCCGGCTGTCCACGGCCCGCGCGCACAGGCCGACCGCTCGCTCTATCGCCGCGCCATCCAGGACCTGCTGGCCGAAACCGAAAACCTGGATATCGCCGAAGGCGGGGCAGGGGACCTGATCGTCGATGCCGATGGACAGGTGGCCGGCGTGGTGTGCGAAGACGGGCGCCAGATCACGGCCGGCGCGGTGGTGCTGACCGCCGGCACCTTCCTGCGCGGCGTGATCCATATCGGTCATGAAAGCCACCCGGCCGGCCGGGTCGGCGAGGCCCCGGCCCAGGCATTGGGCGAACGCTTGCAGGCAATTGGCCTGCCGATGGGCCGACTGAAGACCGGAACACCCGCCCGGCTGGACCGCACCACCATCGACTGGGAGAACCTCGCGGAAGACAAGGGCGACACCGACCCCGAGCCCTTCAGCCGCCTGACGCGCACGCTCGACAACCCGCAACTCTCCTGCCGGATCACCGCCACCACGGCGCAGACCCATGCGCTGATCCGCGCGCACCTGCACCTCTCGGCCGTCTATGGCGGCGCCATCGCGGGGCGCGGCCCACGCTATTGCCCGTCGATCGAAGACAAGGTGGTGCGCTTCGCCGAACGCGACAGCCACCAGATCTTCCTCGAACCCGAAGCCCTGCCGGGCAATGAGGGCGGCGATCTGGTCTATCCCAACGGCATCTCCACCAGCCTGCCGGCCGATATTCAGGAGCAGATGATCCATTCCATCCCCGGCCTGGAACGCTGCCGCATCGTGCGGCCCGGCTACGCGGTGGAATATGATTACGTCGATCCACGCGCCCTGAGCCCCACGCTGGAACTGACAGCCCTTCCGCGCCTGTTCCTGGCCGGCCAGATCAACGGCACCACCGGGTATGAAGAAGCCGGCGCACAGGGGCTCCTGGCCGGGCTGAACGCGGCCCGCCGCGCCGGGGGCGGGCAGGGCGTAACCCTCGATCGCGGCACCGCCTATCTGGGCGTGATGATCGACGACCTGACCACTCAGGGCGTGTCGGAGCCCTATCGGATGTTCACCTCCCGCTCCGAATACCGGCTCAGCCTGCGGGCGGACAATGCCGATCTGCGCCTCACCGGGCTGGGCATCGGCTGGGGCTGCGTGGGGGCCGAGCGCACGCGCCTGTTCGAAGCCGATCGCACCGCCATCGACACCGCGATGCAGCGCGCGGAACAGGAGAGCTTCCTGCCCGACGGATTGCAGCAAGCCGGCATCGCAGTCTCGGCCGACGGGCGCCGGCGCACGCTGCTGGACGTTCTGGCAACCGCCGCCACGCCGGAGCAGATAGCGCGGGTCGCCCCATGGTTTGCCGACCTCGCACCCCGTATCCGCCGCCATGTCGAAACCGAAGCCCGCTATAGCGGCTATCTGGTCCGACAGGCGCGCGAGATCCGGCAATTGGAGGCCGAAACCCGCATCACCCTGCCGCCCGACCTCGACTACCGCCATATCGGCGGCCTGAGCAGCGAGATGCAGGAGCGCCTGGCCACCGCCCGGCCCGCCAGCTTCAGCGCCGCCCAGCGCATCCCCGGCGTCACCCCCTCGGCGCTGATGGCGCTGCTCGCCCATATCAAACAGGTCGCCTGATGTTTCACGTGAAACCCGAAACCCGCGCCGACCTTCCGGGCGACCTCGGCCCGCGCCTGGACCGCTTCGCCGAGATCCTGACCCGCTGGAACAGCCGCATCAATCTGGTCTCGCCGCGTGACCTGCCACATCTATGGGACCGCCATATCGCGGACTCGCTGCAACTGGCATCGCTGATCCCGCCCGGCGGCGTGCGCCTCGCCGATCTGGGGTCAGGCGGCGGCTTCCCCGGCCTGATCATCGCCATCGCCACCGATGC
Organism: Gluconacetobacter sp.; assembly: GCF_047721585.1. Classification (NCBI taxonomy): domain Bacteria; kingdom Pseudomonadati; phylum Pseudomonadota; class Alphaproteobacteria; order Acetobacterales; family Acetobacteraceae; genus Gluconacetobacter; species Gluconacetobacter sp. The sequence continues at coordinate 63,440 of NZ_JBDNXE010000004.1, read as the reverse complement.
CGACGTCACGCTGATCGAATCCGATCAACGCAAGGCGGCTTTCCTGCGCGAAGCCGCACGGGCCGCCGGCGCGCGCGTCACCGTGCTGGCCCGGCGGATCGAAGAGGTCGATATCCCGCCGGTGCAGATCGTCACCGCCCGCGCGCTGGCCGCCCTGCCGCAATTGCTGGACTGGAGCAGCCGCCTGCTGGCGCCGGATGGTTTTTGCCTGTTCCTGAAAGGCAGAAATGTCGACGATGAGTTGACCTCGGCCGCCGCCGACTGGCACATGGCAATATCCCGATTGCCTAGCCGCACCTACGCGGACGGTACCATTCTCAAACTGGGTGAAATCACGCGTGCCAGACACTCAGAACGCGCAACGGGCTCCTGACGCCACGCGCGCTTCCTGCATTCTCGCCCTCGCCAACCAGAAAGGCGGCGTGGGCAAAACAACAACGGCCATCAATCTAGCCGCCGGACTGGCCGATCGCGGCCTGTCCGTCCTGCTGATCGACCTCGACCCGCAAGGCAATGCCTCGACCGGCCTGGGCATCGGCTACGACGCCAGGCGACAGGGCACCTATGCCCTGCTGATGGACGACGTCCCGATGGCCGACCTGGCCCAGGACACCGAAATTCCCGGCCTGAAGATCATCGCCGCCGATACCGAACTCGCAGGCGCCGAACTGGAACTGGTCATGACCGACCGGCGCGAATTCCGCCTGCGCGATGCCATCACGCGCGCCGGCAACGATTTCGACGTGGTCCTGATCGACTGCCCCCCCAGCCTGGGCCTGCTGACACTGAACGCGCTGGTGGCATCGGACGGCGTGATCGTGCCGCTGCAATGCGAATTTTTCGCGCTGGAGGGCATCAGCCAGTTGGTCCGCACCGTTGACCGCGTGCGCCGTGCCTTCAATTCCGACCTGCATGTCGCGGGCATCGTGCTGACGATGTACGACCGACGCAACAACCTGTCCGAACTGGTCGCCGCCGACGCCCGCAGCTTCTTCGGCGAGCAGGTGATGGAAACACTGATTCCGCGCAACATCCGCATCTCCGAGGCCCAGAGCCACGGGCGTTCGGTCATGGCCTATGACGGCCGGTCCAGCGGCGCCGTCGCCTACCAGGCCCTGGCCGATGAGGTGATCGCCCGGAGCGGTCTGAAGACACCCAAAAAGAAGAAGGCGCGGGCATGAGCACCAAGAAAGAGCAATCACGTCCGCGCCTCGGCCGGGGCCTCGCAGCCCTGCTGGGCGATCAAGCCCCCGCCGCCATCGCCCGCGTCTCGGGCCGCACGGAGCAGGACCGCACCGGCACGCTGGGGGTCGACCAGTTGGAGCCCGGCCCGTTCCAGCCGCGCCAGGCGATGGAGCCCGAAGCCCTGGCCGAACTGGCGGATTCGATCCGCACGCGCGGCATCCTGCAACCGATCCTGGTTCGCCCGCATCCCGAGCGCGAAGGCCATTACCAGATCATCGCCGGCGAACGCCGCTGGCGCGCGGCCCAGATCGCGGCATTGCATGAAGTCCCGGTCCATATCCGTGCGCTCGATGACGGCGACGCGATGGCCGCCGCCCTGGTCGAAAACCTGCAACGCGCCGACCTGAACGCCGTGGAAGAGGCCGAGGGCCTGCAACGGCTCCTTCAGGATTACGGCCTGACGCAGGAGGAACTTGCGGGGGCGCTGGGCAAATCGCGCTCACACGTCGCCAACATGGTGCGGCTTCTCAACCTGCCGCAGCCCGTGCGCGCCGCCCTGCGCGACGGCCAGTTGACGGCCGGTCACGCCCGCGCGCTGCTGGGCCACCCCGATCCGGTCGCGGCGCTGAAGACGGTGCTGGAGCAGGGGCTGAATGTCCGCCAGACCGAAGCCCTGGTGCAAAAAGCCGTCCGCCAGCCCACGAAGCCAACCCCGGCCGAGACCGCCGAACCCAAGAACCCCGAAATCCAGGTTCTGGAACGCGACCTCACGGCACGGCTGGGCCTCAAGGTCCAGATCTCGTTCGACGGACGGGGCGGGGCAATCCGCATCCTCTATCAATCGCTTGATCAGTTCGATACCGTGCTTGCACGCCTGAACGGCTGAGAATGCAGGACATTTTTTCAATAAAACCGCTTGCCCTCCATCCGCCACACTGTTAGAAGCGCGTCACCCGAGAGGGACACTCCATGGGCGCATAGCTCAGTTGGTAGAGCAGCTGACTCTTAATCAGCGGGTCCAAGGTTCGAGTCCTTGTGCGCCCACCATGGAGCCTCCGGAAATCCCCTACAAGACAAAGCGTCTTCCCTTCTTTTTCTGAAGAAAAAGAAGCAAAAAGACTTTCGATCGTTCGGGGCCATCATCTGTCCCCAGCACAAAGCTCCTGAACGAATCAGAGTTTTTTGGTTCTTTTTTGCAAAAAAGAACAGAACTCCCTCACTCCTGGCGCGCCAGCCGCTCCACCAAAGGCACCATCCGCGCCACGATCACGGCAACTCCGGCAGGATCGGGGTGAATATGATCCGCCTGTTCCAGGTCCGGATGCGCCGCCACCCCGTCGAGGAAGAACGGATCCCATAAAATACCCGGCCGGCGCGACAGACGCTCAAACACCGCGCGGAAGGACTGACTGTAACCCGCCCCCATATTGGGCGGCGCATACATGCCCGACAGCAGCACAGGCAGATGGTCCCGCTGCAACCGGTCCAAAATCACCGTCAGGTTCTGCTCCATCCGGGCCGGGTCCAGCCCGCGCAGCCCGTCATTGCCACCCAGTTCCACGATCACCGCGTCGGGCTTGTCGCCCAGCGCCCAGTCCAGCCGCGCCAGGGCATCGGCGCTGGTATCGCCCGACACGCCACCATCCAGGATGGTGATCGCGTCGCCACGCGCATCCAGCGCCGCCTGAAGGCGCGGCACGAAGCTGTCCGCATGCGCCAGCCCATATCCGGCCGTCAGGGAATCCCCCAGCGCCAGAATCCGCACGGGACGATCGGCCGCATGGCCCGATGGGGCGGCAAGCGCCCACAGACAGGCGGCAAGAAACAGAAAAACCGTTCGGGCTCCGTGCAGGCGCCGTGTAGCGTGCAGGCAGGACCATACCCTGTGGGAAGGAAAACGCATGGACGGCGACGGGCTCCCGAATGGACGGACGACGCTGGTCGAAGCACAGGATCTGTGGCTGACAGTGCCGACCCGCGCCGGTGCGGTCAATCCGCGCCGGGCCAACGACGCCGGGCAGGGGGCACTGACCATCCTGCATGCCGTGAGCCTGCGCGTGACCGAAGGCGAGGCCCTGGGCATCATCGGCCCTTCGGGGTCGGGCAAGACATCGCTGCTGATGCTGCTGGCGGGGCTGGAACGCCCGACACGCGGCACGATCCGCATCGCCGCCACCACGCTGGGCCATCTGGACGAAGACGCACTGGCCCGTTTCCGGCGCGAGACGATGGGCATCGTCTTCCAGTCCTTCCAGTTGATCCCCACCATGACGGCGCTGGAAAACGTACTGGTGCCGCTGGAACTGGCCGGCCGGGCCGACGGCACCACCGCTGCCCGCGCCGCGCTGGATGCGGTGGGGCTAGGCCACCGGCTGGACCACCTGCCGGGCGAACTGTCGGGCGGCGAACAGCAGCGCGTGGCGCTGGCCCGCGCCTTCGTCACGCGGCCAAGGCTGCTGCTGGCCGACGAACCGACCGGCAATCTCGACAGCCGCACCGGCGCGGCGGTGATGGACCTGCTGTTCAGCCTGCAACGCCAATACGGCACAACGCTCATCCTGATCACCCACGATCCGGCCCTCGCGGCACGCTGCGACCGCCGCCTGCGGGTGGAGGACGGACATGTGCTGGCCGACCACCCGGTGCGGGAGCCCGCATCGTGAGCCAATGGCGCATGGCCGCCCGTCTGGCCTGGCGCGACCTGCGCGGCGGCATCGGCGGCATGCGCGTCGTTCTGGCCTGCCTGGCGCTGGGGGTGGCCACCATCGGCGGGGTGGGCAGCCTGCGCGACATGATCCGCGACGGCATCGCCGCCGAGCAGCGCACCCTGCTGGGCGGCGACCTGTCGATCGAAAGCAGCGACCCGCTCCCCGCCGAACTGGCCGATTTCGCAATGGCGCGCGAGGCCCACGTCTCGCGGATGCTGCGCATGCGTTCGATGCTCTACGCCCCGCGCGGCCCCGGCCGGCCGGATGACCGGATGCTGGTCGAACTCTCGGCGGTCGATGACGCCTATCCTCTGGTCGGCACGCTCGCCCTCACACCGCAGGTCCCGCTCGACCGCGCCCTGGCGCCGGATCACGGCCAGCCCAGCCTGCTGGCCGACCCCCTGGTCATCGACCGGCTAAAGCTGAAAATCGGCACGATCGTGCGGATCGGCACCGCTCAATTCCGTGTGGCCGGCAGCCTAGACCGCACCCCGGACGGCGCCGGCACGGTAACGCTGGCCCCCACGGTCATGATCACCCGATCCGCGCTGGATGTCGCCGGACTGATGCAGCCGGGCGCCCTGGTCAATCATGTGCTGCGCCTGGCGCTGGACGGGCCGGCAACAGGCCGGCCGGCGCGGGCCGGTGCTCTGGCGCGCGCGATTGCCGCCCGTTTTCCCGATCAAGGCTGGCGAATTCGCGGCGAAGCCGACGCCGCCCCCGCGCTGACCCGCACCGTCGACCAGATGGCCCGCTTCCTGGCCCTGATCGGGTTATGCGCCCTGCTGCTGGGCGGGCTGGGGGTTTCGACCGGCGTCACCTCATGGCTGGAAGGTCGCGGGCGCACCATCGCCATCCTGCGCTGCCTCGGCGCCTCGGGGCCGTTAATCCGGCGCACATTCGGCCTCCAGATCGCCGCCCTGTGCGGCATCGGCATCGGGGCCGGCATGGTGCCGGCCCTGCTGCTGCCGCCACTGGCGGCGCACATGCTGAGCGGCCTGCTCCCCATCGAGACGACCACGATCCCGCCGCTTCTCCCGGTCCTGACGGCCGGCCTGTTCGGCGTGCTGGTCGCCCTGCTGTCCGTCATCCCGCCGCTGGCGCGAGCCTGTGCGATCAGCCCGGCCTCGCTGTTCCGCGACCAGGGCCAGCAGGCGGCAACCCGCGCGCGTTCCTGGCGCGTCGGCGCGGCCCTGACCCTGTGCGTGCTCCTGGCCGGTCTGCTCACGATCCGGCTGGCGGACAGCCCGCTCTTCGCGGCCGGCTTCCTCGGCGTCGTCCTGTTCGCCGCCGGCACCCTGCTGCTGGCGGGCCTCATACTACGCCGGGGCGTGTCCATCCTGCTGGCACGGCTGGATACGGCGCGGGGCGTGCCGAGGCTGGCGCTGGCGCTGTTCGCCTATCGCAATGCGACCACTACCAGGATGGTCACCGCACTGGGTGCCGGACTGGCCGCCATGGCGGCGATCCTGCTGACCGAGGGCGCGATGATGGCGCAACTGCGCGACCAGATGCCGCACAACGCCCCCGCCTTCTATTTCATCGACATCCAGCCCGCCGACCTGGACCGGTTCGACAGTCTGGCCAAGGCCCAGCCCTCAGTCCGCACGATTCAGCAACTGCCCTCGATGCGCACGCGCGTCGTCGCGGTCGACGGCATACCGGCCGAACAGGTCAACGCGACACCACAGACCCGCTGGGCCCTGCGCGGCGATCACGGGCTGACAGTGGCCGCCACACCGCCACCCGGCACGAAACTGGCCGAAGGCACATGGTGGGCCGCCGATTATGCCGGGCCGCCCCTGCTGTCGCTGGATGCCGGACTGGCCCAGGGATGGGGCGTGCATGTCGGCTCGACCATCCGGCTGAACGTGCTGGGCCGCGCGATCGACGTCCGGGTGGCCAACCTGCGCACCGTCGCCTGGCGGTCGCTCCAGCTCAATTTCGCGTTCGTCGTCTCGCCCGGCCTGCTGTCGCACGCGCCCCACACCTTCGTCGCGACACTGGCCACCGATGGCCGCGCCGATCAGGATGCCGCCACGCTGGCCGCCATCACCGACGCGCTACCGGGCGTCACCGGCATCAGGGTTGCCGACGTACTGGCCCGCCTGACCGCGCTGGCCAGCCAGATCGCCACGGCACTCAGCGTCGCCGCTTCGATCATCATGGCATCGGGCGCGCTGGTCCTGGCCGCGACATTGGCCGCCGGCTGGCGCCAGCGGGTCGCCAACGCCGCCATCCTTCAGGCGGTGGGCGCCGGCCCACGCCAGATCCGCGCCATCTGGCTGATCGAATTTACGCTGCTGGGTCTGACGGCCGGCCTCTCCGCCATCCTGCTGGGCGCATCCGCCGCATGGCTGATCATGCGCGCGGTCCTGCACCTGCCATGGACGGCGGACTGGACAGCGGTAGGGGGCATGATGATCGGCACGCTGGCAGCCACGACACTGTGCGCAATGCTGGTCTGGCACCGCGCGCTACGGCCCTTGCGAGGCAGAGCGCGATAGCAGAATGCGCAATTCGGATTGTCTGAAAAAAGGGACCGGAAGGATTGGTGGAGCCAATCGGAATCGAACCGACGACCTCCTGAATGCCATTCAGGCGCTCTCCCAACTGAGCTATGGCCCCGTCCAACCGGTCCGCGCCGTCAGTGATGACGTGCGGGTGGGCGGGGTATAACCGTGCCCCGTTTCCTTGGCAAGCCCCCGTCCATGGATTTTTTGCGCCTCGTCGGTCGGAAGGAAGAAGCCTTCTTTTTCTGAAGAAAAAGAAGCAAAAAGACTTTCCCAGGTTCAAGACCATCGCGCGTCCCCAGCACAAGGCTCCTGAACGAATCAAAAAGTTTTTTGGTTCTTTTTTTCAAAAAAGAACAGAACCCCTACGCAAGAACCACCCCATGCTGGCGCAGGAACCCCAGCAACGGCAGCAGAGGCAGCCCCAGAATGGCCGCATGCTCGCCCGTCACGCGCTCGAACAGATGGATGCCCGGCCCTTCCAGGCGATAAGCCCCGACCGAGGACAGCACGGCATCCCCTTCCAGATCGAGATAGGCATCGAGGAAGGGTTCGGAAAACCGGCGCATGGTCAGTTCCGGCCGGGCGACATGCCGCCAGATCACCTGTCCGTCGCGCATCACCACCACCGCGCTGTGCAGCACATGCGCCCGCCCGCGCAATGCCAGCAACTGGGTCCGGGCGGCCGCGCGGTCGGCTGGTTTCTCGAACCATACGCCATCGCATTCCAGGATCTGGTCGGCACCGATCACCACGCAGTCGGGCTCACGAATGCGCTGCGCCTTGAGTTCGGCAAGCAACAGCGCGCAATCGCCGGGCGACAAACCCTCGGCGCGCGCCGACTCCCGCACCGCACCTTCGTCGATACGCGCGGGGCGGGTTTCGGCGCGGATTCCCGCCTGTTCCAGCAGGGTGCGCCGGGTCGCGGACTGGCTGGCCAGTACTATCCGGGGCGACTCGGCCTGTAGAAGAGTCGCGAATAGTACTAATGACGAGTCGCTCATGCGCCTGCTCTCCGTACTGAAAAAAAGAAACCCTGTGATCGGGTCGAACGAGTACTGGGGTACATGGGGATAGTACTCCATACGCTTCTTGATCGTACCGAGTACCGTGGACAACCCTCACAGCCGCCGACACGGTGGGTTGTACACAGCCTCATGTCGGCACATTCGGGATAACTCATCTAACCTTATGAATCCCCGTGTGAATGAAACTGTACACCCTGTGGGAAAGACGGGGTACGTTTTTGGAAATGCGGGTACCCCGTCATCCACAGGCCCTAATAACCTCCTCAGCGTTTCTTTCTTCTTATTTCATGTTTAGAGGTTGGTCCCGAAATCCGGTGATGGCGTACCGGACCTCGCCATGCGGTCCTGTCATCCCCGAGAAAAGTACGGGATAGTCCCGCAATGAACGATCTGACGGCGGACAGGCGATGACGGAAACAGGCAAACCCCTCCTGCGGGTCCTACAGGGCGAGGCCGTGTGGCCGCCGCCGCTCTGGCTGATGCGCCAGGCGGGGCGCTACCTGCCGGAATTCCGTGCCCTGCGCGACAAGGCGGATTTCATCACCCGCTGCATGACACCCGATCTGGCAACCGAGATCACCCTGCAACCGATCCGGCGCTACGCCATGGACGGGGCGATCCTGTTCTCCGACATCCTGATCCTGCCCTGGGCCATGGGGCAGTCACTGGAATTCGTCCACGGCACCGGGCCGGTTCTCGGGCCGATCCGCAGCCAGGCCGATCTCGACCGCCTGGACCCGAAACGGGTGCCGGAGGCCACGGCACCGGTCATGGAAACCCTGACGCGCCTGCGCGGCATCCTCGACGGCCCGGATACGATCGGCGCCGCCCAGGGTGGCCGCACGACGCTCCTGGGCTTTGCCGGCGCGCCGTTCACGGTCGCGTGCTACATGGTCGAAGGCCATGGATCGCGGGAATTCGATGCGACACGCGGCATGGCCTATGCCGATCCGCTGCTGTTCGACCGCCTGATGGCACGCCTGACCGAAGCGACCGCCGACATGCTGGTGGCGCAGATCGACGCGGGAGCCGAGGCGGTGATGCTGTTCGACAGCTGGTCGGGCCTGCTGCCGCCCAACCAGTTCCGCCGCCACGTCATCGCACCCACCCGCGCCATCGTGCAGGAAATCCATGCCCGTCGGCCGGGCGTGCCGGTGATCGGCTTCCCGCGCCTGGCCGGGGTGATGGCGACCGAATATGCGCGCGAAACCGGCGTGCGGGTGCTCGCGCTGGATACCGGCGCCGACATGATGGCGATGAGCCGCCTGCTGCCCGACGACATCACGCTCCAGGGCAATCTCGACCCGCTGCTGCTGCTGGCGGGCGGCGACGCGATGACGCAGGAAGCCCGTGCGATCCGCGATGCGATGAAAGGCCGGCCGCATGTCTTCAATCTCGGCCACGGCGTGGTGCCGGCCACGCCGCCCGAGCATGTGGGCGAACTGGTCAGGGCGGTCCGGGAGATCGGGCAATGACGCCCGCAGCGCTGCCGAAGGCCGTCCGGCCCGATGGGCGGCTTCGTCTGGTGATCTTCGATTGCGACGGCGTGCTGATCGACAGCGAAGGGCCGTCCTGCCGGCTGGTGGCGCAGGAATTGCGCCAGATCGGCCTGGATTATGACGACGAGGAAGCCGTGCAGCGCCTGGCCGGACGGGCCCTGACCCGCATCAAGGTCGAGGCAGAGGCGGAAACCGGCCGCAAACTGCCCGACGACTGGGCGACGATCGTGCAATACAAGCTGGTCGACCTGATGCGGGAAGAAGCGCGGGTTATCGACGGCGCGCACGACATGCTGACGGCGGTGATCGGGCTCGACCTGCCCGTTCGGGTCGGTTCCAATTCCTCGATCGCCGAGATGGACGTCAAATTTGCCCGCACCGGGCTGGACCGGTTCGTGGCCGACCGGGTTCACTCGGCGCGGGACATGGGCAAGCCGAAGCCCGATCCGGCGGTCTATCTGCACGCGGCGGAAACCGAAGGCGTACCGGCGGACGAATGCGTCGTGCTGGAAGATACCGATACCGGCGCCAATGCCGCGCGGGCCGCCGGCATGGCCTGCGTGCTGCTGCGCCCGCTCGACCTGCCGGCTCCGGACTGGCCGGGCCTGTTCCGGATCGGGCACCTGTCGGAATTCGCCCCGTTCCTGGAGCGGATTCAGGCTGCCCAGGCAGCACATCACGGAGGCCGGTCTTGATCTTTGGTCTCCTGCCCTGGCTGGCATGGTTCAAGGCCCTGCATGTGATGTCGCTGATCGCGTGGATGTCGGGCATGTTCTACCTGCCGCGCCTGTTCGTCTATCACTGCCAGGCCCAGCCCGGTTCCGCCGAAAGCGAACGTTTCAAGGTGATGGAACGTAAATTGCTGCGCCAGATCATGAACCCGGCCATGATCAGCACTTTTCTGTTCGGCACCCTGCTGGCGCTCACACCCGGCACGGTCGATTGGCATGCCGGCTGGTGGTATCTCAAGATTGTCTCGGTGCTGGGTCTGGCCGGCTTTCACGGCGCATGCGCGGGCTGGCGGCGGACCTTTGCCGAGGACAGAAACACGCGGCCGGAAAATTTCTATCGCGCGGCAAATGAAATTCCGACCATTCTGATGGCTGTCGTGGTGATCATGGTGATTGTCCGCCCGTTCTGATCGGAAACACGCGGGCCTGCACACGGAGAAAATGCGATGACGGATCATGTCTTCAGTTCGGGCCGGATCACAGCCCGCGTTGCCGGACAGGGCGCCGAATTGCAGTCGCTGGCCGACGGGGCAGGGCAGGAGCGTCTGTGGTCTGGCCTGCCGGCCTGGCCGCGGCGCTCGCCGGTGCTGTTTCCCATCGTCGGCCGCCTGCCGGACGACACGGCCTGGATCGACGGCCGGCCTTATCATATCACCCAGCACGGTTTCGCGCGTGACCGGGCCTTCACATGGCAGGATCGCCGCGCCGACGGATGCACATTGGTCCTGACCGATGATGCTGACACCCGCACGATTTTTCCGTTCCGCTTCGTGCTGACGCTCGATTATCAGGCCGAGGGCGATACGCTGCATGTGCGCTATCGCCTGCATAATCCCGACCCGACGCAGGTCCTGCCGGCCTCACTGGGCGCGCACCCGGCCTTTGTCTGGCCGCAGCAGCCAGGCACGGCGAAGCAGGATCATGTGCTGACATTCGAACGCCCCGAACCCGCGCCGATCCGGCGGATCGCCGGCGGGCTGCTTCAGCCCACGTCCTTTCCCACACCGATCGTCGGGCGGACGCTGGCTTTATCCGATGATCTGTTCATCGACGATGCCATCATCATGGATGATCCGGCCAGCCGCAGCGTCAGTTTCCATGCTCCGGACGGAACCGGCGTAACACTCGCCTGGGAAGGCTTCCGCGAACTGGGACTATGGACGAAGCCGGGGGCCGATTTCCTGTGCATCGAACCCTGGCATGGTTTTTCAACACCTCAAGGATTTTCAGGCGACTTTACCAACAAGCCGGGCCTTCTGCATATCGGGCCGGGCGAGGAATGGCATGGATCGTGGTCGGTCACCGTCGACCCGAAATCCGCACCCGCCTGAACGATGTGCGGGCGTTTCGCCAACGCGCTATCGCTGGAGCAGATGCGGCAGGCTTTCCATCTCGCCGGCCCCGCGCCCGACTGGCTGCCTTCGTGGAATATCGCGCCGCGCCAACCCGTGGCGGTGGTGCGCCGTCACCCGGTCAGTCATGATCTCCGGCTGGATCTGCTGTTATGGGGGCTGGTTCCCAACTGGGCGCACGATATGGGCCGCCAGCCGATCAACGCCAGGGCGGAAACCGTCGCCACCTCGGGCATGTTCCGCGCCGCTTTTCGCTCGCGCCGCTGCCTGGTGCCGGCAACGGCTTATTACGAATGGCAGTCCGGCCCGCCGCCCCGGCAACCCTGGGCATTCGCCCGGCGCGACGGCAAGCCGCTGGCATTGGCGGCAATCTGGGAATCCTGGGAATATGAGGGCGATATCCTGCGCAGTTTCGCCATCGTGACCACTCAGGCCAATGCGGCGACCCGTTCCGTCCATGACCGGATGCCGGTCATCATCGCGGATCAGGATCGCGATGCGTGGTTCGATGCCCCACCCGCGATCGCGGAACGATTGCTGGTCCCGGCGCCGGTCGACATGTTGCAGGCATGGCGCGTCGGAACACGGATCAACAAGGTGGGACACGACGGGCCGGATCTTCTGGCTCCCGTTGAAGGTGGAATCTTCCCTGAAGAAAAATGAAATCTTGTGATTTTAAAAAACGTTTTCACAAGAGTCTTTTCTCAGCGCCGTGCACTGCGGAACAACGTCCATTCCTCGACGACGCGACCGTCGGGAAGATGGCAGTAGCCGACCTGCCCGCCGGGCTCCGTTCTGATCTCCAGCGTGCCCCCCTGCTTCACGCAGTAGGTCGAAGCAGGGTTGGTCATGCCGAGTTGCCGAGGTTTCTCGGTCGCCGTACATCCCGACAAGACCAGTATCGCCGCCACGGTCATGATTTTTTTCATGTCATCCAAATTCTGTTTTACCAAAGGTGTGACGGGGCTCTCAATACTCCCGCAGACCATGGTATCCTGCAACGAATAAGCAGCCTTACGGTTCTTTTCCGGTGGAAAGATACTGCATTGGGGTCATGATGCGGGCGCTATCATTGCCGCGATAAAAAAGGCGCGAGTGCGCCTGGCAGCGTCGGTCCATGGCGTGGATCTCACCAGGACGCCCGCGATCATGAATGCATGGATTGTGCTGAAAGACCCGCTTTGCATTCTACCGGAGCCGAACGACGGCGCTGAGCGCAACACGACGGACAACCGACCAATGAGTCGATTTTCATCTACATATTTTCATATGGAAAAACAGGGTCTTATCAAGGCAAGTGGTGGAGCTGAGGTCCACCTAACTCATGTCCATGGCTGTATCAGGGTGTCCCATAAAGGGATTGAAATAAAGGAAGAATCTAATCGCCTTGTCTCTGGGCGTCCCTGATTGACCCCTGAAAGCCCGGTTTCTAAGATGGGTACCAAGAGGGGTACAGGAAATCATGAGCCGGCTGGCGCCACACCAATTGACCGTGCGGCAGGTGACTGCCCTGAAGGACGGAACCCTGGCCGATGGGGGTAACCTGTGGGTCGTCGCCAAGGGCGGCTCCAAGGTGTGGACCTTCCGCTATACCAGCCCGAAGACAGGCAAGCGCCGGGAGATGGGGCTGGGCTCGGCCGTGGACGTCAGCCTGGTCGAAGCCCGCAAGCGCGCCGCCGACTCTCGGCACACTTTGCTTTCCGGGCTTGATCCCTTGGAGCAGCGGCGTGCCGAAGAGGCTGCGGCCAAGCGCGAATTAGGCCTGACTTTCCAAGAGGTGGCCGAGCGCTACATCACTGAGCAGTCGCCGGGCTGGCGGGACAAGCGATCGGCCCCTGTCTGGCTGGCATCCCTGCAATTGAATGCTTTCCCGTCCATGGGCGACCGGCCGGTGGCGGAAATCGACACCCAGGACATTCTGACAATCTTGCGCCCGATCTGGAGCACCAAGACCGAAACGGCATCGCGGGTGAGGGGGCGGATCGAGCGCATCCTTGACTATGCCCGGATGCATGGCTGGCGAGATGGCGAAAATCCAGCGCGCTGGAAGGGGCACCTCTCCGCAATTCTCCCGGCTCCGTCCAAGGTCGCCAAGGTCGAGCACCATGCAGCGGTGGGCCGAAAGGATATCGGCAAGGTGATGGCAGCATTGTCGAAGTCGGACGGGATTGCGGCCAAGGCCGTGCGGTTTGCCTGCCTGACCGCCGCCCGATCTGGCGAGGTGAGGGCGGGGGTGTGGTCGGAGATCGATCTGAGCGAAGGAACCTGGACCGTGCCGGCACACAAGATGAAGGCCGGGAAGGAGCATCGGGTTCCCCTGACCGATGGCGCGCTGGCCATCCTGCGCGAGGTCGAGGCGCTGCGAGACCCGAGGGCTGGCGACCTGGTGTTCCCCGGTCAGAAACGCGGCAAGCCGCTATCCGATGTGGCACTCTCCAAGGCCTTGCACCTGGCCGCCGGGACGAAGGCCGTCACAGTCCACGGATTGCGCTCCACCTTCCGCGACTGGGCAGCCGAGGAAACCGACTACCCGCGCGAGGTGGCCGAGATGGCCCTAGCGCACGCGATTGGCGACAAGGTGGAGGCAGCCTACCGCCGCGGGGATCTGTTCGAGAAGCGCCGGCAAATGATGGACGATTGGGCGCGTTGGGTGTGGGCACCGGCCCAGAAGGGGGGTGAGCAGACATCCTGAGCGCCGGACGTCGATCGCGCGCCGGTGCGCCCTCATCTTTCCACCATGAAATCCCGAAAAAACTGCCACTTATGGGTGGCGAGCGCGTGTTTTTGTCCGGATCATGTCTGCACGTGTACGCTCGGCCTGGGCAAAGAAAACCCCGCCGAAGCGGGGGTGAGGGATTAAGCGGCGATGGGGAGTTCTGCAAGGCGGCCAATTCTGTCCAACGCGGCATCTTCATCATGGCGGTAGACAAGTAGGCCATCTATTCGATTGACCGCCCGAGAAACCTTTCTGCTAGCTAACGACAGGTTCTCACCATTCTCAGTCAAAGCCAATATTTTTGCTGACCGGAAATGCCGTATACGCATCTCTTGTGACAAAGTCATAGCTTCTGTCAGACGTTCAGTCGTTTGTGCCAAAAACATAGCTACTGGAATCCCTTTATTGATGGGCTTCAATAGTATATCTGACGGAAAATCGGAAAATTCTTCTCCCAATATGCCTTGCCTGATAAATTTTGCTTCATTACCAAACCTGTTCACGAGAGCTATCATCAGGTCTTCTGAAAAAGTACTTTTCACTCGTTCCCTTGACCAGAATGAAACATCTTGAGCACGCACCAGTGCTGACATAAAAAGCACGATTTGATCAGGTGTGGGTTCCCGGTCAGTAGAATGCGTGCGAATTGAGAGCGTCTCCGGATCAATAAATGCACCCGCAGAAGCTAAAACGCCTTGCATAAATTGCGCGCGCGTTCCTTCTGAAATATCAATCCCAGAAGACTCAAGATCGCTCAAAAACGATCCGTCGTCAGATAGGTATGGGGCGCCTCTGTCGCGCACTAGGTACCCCGTGACACGATCACCATTAAGATCTTCAAATATCCCGCTAAAAGCTAGCCCTGCCGGAACGGGATTTACGGAGAGCTCTGAGCAGAATGCCGCGCAAAGCTTCTCTTTGAGATGCTCGGCGTTCATATCTTCAGTTCCCCTTGCGTTCCTACCGGGTCGGAGATTCTAAACACACGGCGTGCTGTAGACCAGAAAAATGATAGCGGCTGACCCTGAACCGTTCTTCGCCCATTCTTTTGGGGACGCTTTGTTAATTTCCCCCCATCATTCCTCTGGCGAATGGATTGGGTGCCGGTCAACGGAAGTTCATCCCCGCAGTGCGTGTGGGCATGTAATCCTGGGTGGCTGCTGTGATCTTCTAATCGGGCTAGCAATGCCAAACCATCACTATTCTGTTTAAGCAACCAAGCCTGATAGTTGCCCATACGCAGGTTTACTCGCGCCAAAAGGATAAAATCGTCGCGCAAACTTTGACATGTTAGGGCCCGCCATTGCCAGTCACCATTCAATCTCATTGATCGTGCGAATGGGAGAAGACGCGGC
Source organism: Gluconacetobacter sp. (assembly GCF_047721585.1). NCBI lineage: Bacteria > Pseudomonadati > Pseudomonadota > Alphaproteobacteria > Acetobacterales > Acetobacteraceae > Gluconacetobacter > Gluconacetobacter sp. Next base: position 48,353 of record NZ_JBDNXE010000004.1, on the reverse strand, counting down.
GGTGCAGGAGGTGCTTGCCAACCCGTGTCGGACTGGGAAGCTATCTTCTCTGACAGAATAATGCGTCTATTATGTCCTAGGGTTTCATTCATCTGGCATTGCCCATGCCGGGTAATCCTCACTGAGGAACTGTTGCGCTATTAGACGAGACAATCGTCGCTTCAAATCCTTGCGACACCATCGCCGTCATTAGATTAGAATGCATTCCATGAGTCGGCCGGCGTGACAATCTTTCCCTTCTCATCAGCCTATTGGCCCTGATCCTTGATCACGAAGATTTTTTTTGGTTGGCGATCTGGCCGCCCGGGTTATGCGCTTCCTTGGCTGATCCAACAGATTTAGCAGTCTCGCTTGCACGGCTTCTTGCGTGGCTGCAGGGCTGTGCTGGAGCAGACCGTGGTTCGAAGCGGTGTCACCGCGATCGAGCCCGGATAGGGCTGCCGGAGCGCCCGCTCGATCAGTTGAACGTCCGCCTCAATAGATGGCGCGCCCCAACCGAACGCATGTCAGACCCGGCACGGTGGGCAGGTGCCGGCGGAGCGTCTTTCTGAGATGCCTAAACGAGCGGCCAGCGCCGTGCGGGAGGTCGCTCCTCAGATGTGAGGAACGGGCGAGCCTATCGAGCCCAAGCCTCGGACAGCATCAGGCGTGCCAGGCCTGCGCTGTCTCCGTCGCCAGCCTGCCGCGTGGTCTTGCTATGTCCGTTCGGGCTGTAAACCGTGATCATCCCGCCCTTGACGATATAGTGCCCGATGAACTCGCCGTCTCGATGGACGGCAATTTTGGCGTCGCTCATGCTTTAATCCTTCCTCAACCGCACCCCAGCCCCACCTCCGTTCTCCGCGATGAACTCCACGCCGGCGGTTTCCAGGGCGGTGCGGATGGCTGTGAGGGTGGTGAGGCGCGGGTTGCCCTCCGCAAGTTCGATACGGGCGATCGTCCGCTTAGGAAGCCCACAGGCAACAGCGAGTCGTTCTTGGGTCCAGCCGATCAGCGCGCGACCAGCCCTGATCTGGGCTGGTAAAATAGCATCATTGATGACATTTTTGCTTGCGGTCATGTTGTTACAGTGTCATCCATGATGACGTCCCGCAAGGGATAAAGCGGCCGGACGGGAAGGTGGAAGCTCCCGCGCCCGGCCTAACCACAACCGCTCGCAGCAGGAGCAGGCAATGGCTGATCGTGCCTATAGCACGCACCCACGATCGTGGGCATGGACACTCGTACGCGCCACCGGGACATCGGTTGCGATGGCGTTCCTCTTTTTCGTCGCCCTGGCGGGTTTCGCCCAGCCGGAGATTTTGCGCCACAGCGGCGCAAAAGTCGGTCACGCGCCCCTGGTGCTGGCGGAGGGCGGCCGATGAGCCAAGAGCGCATGGATGCCATCGCGGCGGCCGGCTTCAAGGCCCAGAACATCGCGACCCTGCTGATCTGGGCAGGTAATGCGGCCGGCCAGGCGTGCTTCGAGCCCACCAAAGAGCGGCTGTCCGCCCTCGGATGCGCCATCCAGTGGGCCGGCGGAGAACTCTCCCGGCTGTCGGATGAAATCACCAACGGCATCGATGAACTGGAAGGGCAGTCATGAGCGCCCGCCCCGCAGCCAGCCGGAAGATCCCGGCTGCTCCGCCGCCGGTAGATGGCGCCTACGCCCTCGACCGGCAGACTTTCCACACGCGCGACCTGCGCGACATCGCCCTGGCGATCGGGCGGGACATGAACCTGGTGCAGGACGCGCCTGAGAGCACGGTGTCGGAATGGCACGGCGCGCTGCTTTGGCTGGCGGCCTATGCCGAGCGGATCGCGGAGGTCGCGGAGAGAGACGCGGAAGCCCAGCGCAAAGGCGGTGCGGCATGAGCATTCAATCCGCTGTGCAGGCCGCGCTGACCTGCAATCGCCGCGTCACGCGAACCATCCCTTCGAACCGCCTTCAAACGCCGGCGGAGGAAGACGTGATGGACACAGCTATCAGCCGGTGGCGGCGGGCATGGGATGCCGCCTGGTCGGGGCCAGCCCGTTCCCAGCGTGACCTGATCGCCCGCGCCCGCCTGGCCGTATCTGACCCTGATGGGATGGACGCGGCCGAAGGCGCCCGGCTGGCCCGCGACGTGCTGGCCGTCTTGGGCGGCGGGAGGATCGCGCGATGATCCGTTCCGCATCGAGGCGGGCGGCGCTGTTCGTCCTGCTGCCCGTATCCTGCTGGGCGATGCGCTCGGCCGGCGCGCTCAGCCAGTTCACGCTGCACCTGGCCCGGCGGGAGGGTGCGCTATGAACGAGGGAGTGCGCGCCTTCATCCTCGACCGGGTGCATGACCGGAAGGTCACGGAGCAAGAGAGGGATATCCTCGACGCCGTGCGCGACAAGGTCATCCTGGCGCAGGATGCCCGACGCATCTCCGAGTTGATGGTGATGTTGAATTGTGGGGATCGGCAGCCCGAGGACAGTGAGCCGGAAGCCATCAAGTGGCTCGCCAAGCGCCAACTCGAGCGGCTGGAGATCCTCGAAGCCATGCTGCTCCGCGACGAGAGGACGGCCTGATGGGCCGTCCCCGCAAAGTCTGGCCCGAAGCGCGGGTCAAGGAACTGGTCCGGCTGCGCGAGGCCGGACGCACCTGGAAGGAAATCGGCGCGAAGCTCGGCCTGCCGCACGTCACCTGCTCCCGCTTCTGGCAGGAGGTGCTGGGGCGGCCAGCCTATCGCGTTCAATCGGAAGATCGGAGGCCTGTGACATGAGACGGAAAGCCTCGCCCGTGGCGACGCCTGATCGCATTGCTGCAATCACCCAGCAGACACGCGACCTTTCCATGCTGTCGGTGCTGATGATCGGCACCAGTCGGGCCGCGCTGCTGGATAATCCGCTCAGGCCCAGCGATTACGCGATGGCCATGGAGTGGGTCGGGGTCGAGATCGATCGGCGGGTTGCGGCGATTGAGGAGATGCTGTCGTGATAGGACGGATTACATTTTCTACATTGGGAAAATCGTGCTTGCACACTCGTCCCATTTTTCTTAATGATCAAAGCACGGCGCGCGAAAGCGTAGGCGGCCAACTTCCAGCTCAGGTCAAAGAGTTTCTCGGTCAGTTCGAGAAAGTTGCGTCGTCATGCTTTCGCCGTGACGGGTCACAATTAGCCTCGGTTTTAAGCACGCAAGATGCGTGTGAGGTTGTGTCCGTCGTGCCGGTTTGGATTTTTCCGAAGCATCGTCAGGCGCAACTGGGCCGGGGTCTCGTAAACCCATCCAGGAGCATCATGACGACTATCCTGAACAAAAATCCTGCTACAGCAAGCCATGTAGTGATCGAAGAACCGTATTTCGTGACGGTCGACAACTGGTGTTCCAGAACAGGAATCAGCAAGAGCGACACCTATCGCAAGTTAGGTGCCGGAGTTTTGCGTGCCAAAAAGGTCGGACGCCGTACGCTGATCGATTTTCAGCATGGCTTGGCCTGGCTTCGAGCACGGCCTGATGCAGAGATCACGACGACAAAATGAAAGCCTGAAACGGAAAAACGCCAGCCTGCGATTTGCAGACCGGCGTCCCGTTGAAGGCTTATCGATTGAGGCTACCAAACACCTCGATTGATACGGTCCGCCGGGTCGCTCGTCCAGAAAAATCGCGGTTGGCACATAGGAAAAGTGCCATGCCGAGCTTGAAAAAGCGCGGGCGCCCGAAGTGCGTCCGCAGTGGGGGAACTGTGCCCCGTCTGATCCTCCTGTCCGATGCTTGCCGCCCCGATGGCGAGCCGCGCATCGGTGTGCTGATGCCGGGTTGCCGGCTGCCTGTCCTCTTTCCATCGATCGCGGCCGCCAGTGCTGCCATCGAGGCCGGGAGGGCTGCGCGATGAGCAAACGCACGCGTCAGATGAAACTGCCCGTGCCTTATCTGAGCAGTGGGAAGGAGGCGCCACAGGACATCGTCCCCGAAGCGATCATCGACTGGGGCTCGGTGTTGCACCTCTGGGTGCTGGAAATGGAAAGCGACGACGGGCCAGTTTATGCGCCGTGCGTGGTCTTCTGCGATGACACCTGGTCGATGATCGGTCCCATCGGATCGCTGGAGGCGGCGCGGCAGACCTGCCATCGGTGGGCCGCCATCCACGACCGCACGGTTCGGGATATGACGCGCCCCCGTCGGCAACTCATGTCTCAGGCAGAAGCCACCGTCGATATCGAGCCGTCCGAACTTGATGCGGATCTTCCGGGTGATCCTTGGTCCTATGATGAAAGGACTGGTCGCTTTCACCTCAATCTCGTCGCCCTGGGCATCAATATCGCCAATGACGTCCTCGGAGAAGATCGATCTCTCGCGCAATTGGTCGATGCCCTGGGCCCGGCTCTGACACATATCGAGAGCATCTTTTGCGCGTGTGGCGTGATCCAGCCTCATTATGTGGCGCCGTGGCTAGCTCGGGTTCGCGAGGCTGCTGTGTTCTGGCTGACCGAAATGGATGCGGTCGATGCCCTCGAAACAGACGAAGACCGTGGCAGGTCGATGGCCGACGAAGTGCGACGGGACAACGTCACCCTTGATGAAGCCCTCTCCCGGCTGGTTAACGACATTGTCGATTTCTACCGGAGCCTTCCTGCGCAGGAGGGCCGGCCCAATGAGGACCCGTTTTCGCGTGCCAGGAAGGCTTGGGCGGCAGGTGCTGACCGTCTGGCCTATTTCGCGACGGAAGCCCTTGTTCGCAAGGCAATGGAGGGCTTGGAATGAGCACTCCCATTCCCCGCCTCGACTTCGACCACATCAACCGCACCGCCATGAACGTGCTGCCGTCCCTGCTGGCCCGCTGGCTGCCGGACGGCCGGCGCCAGGGCCACGAGTGGGTGGCGCGCAATCCTCGCCGCGGTGATCGCTCGCCCGGCTCCTTCAAGGTAAACATGAATAACTGCCGTTGGTCCGACTTCGCGACCGGCGATCGCGGTGGCGATCCCGTGTCCCTTGCTGCCTATCTGTTCGACCTGAAGCAGGGGGAAGCCGCCCAGCGGCTGGCCGTCATGCTTGGCCTGGGAGGTGAGGCATGAACGCGGTACCACCCAATGCGCCAGCCACCCTGCCGGCAGGAATTCCTGCTGACCCGTTCCAGCCGCTGACCCTGGCGGAGAGGCAGAATGCAGTTTCCGCTGGCGGCAAGGACGAGGTGTGGGAGCCGCTGTCCCCGGCATCGTGCGAGCCCGAGTTGCCGCGCGGGGCGTCGGCCGTGTGGGTCTATCGCGACGAGGAAGGCCGGCCGCTCTGTGCCCGGTTCCGCATGGACCGTGAGGGCGGCGCGAAGGACATCCTGCCGCTGACCTATGGACGTCGAGTCTGGATCGATCGGACGGCCCAACGTCGGGATATCACCGGCTGGCATTGGAAGCAGGCGGCCAAGCCCCTGCCGCTCTATGGCCTGGATCGGCTGGCCGCCGAGCCTGATGCGCCCGTTCTGCTAGTCGAGGGGGAGAAGACAGCAGATGCGGCCCAGCGCCTGTTTCCAGACTATGTGGCGATGACGTCGCAGGGCGGTGGCAAGGCGGTCGGCAACAATGACTGGGCGCCGTTGGCCGGGCGCACGGTTACGATCTGGCCGGACAACGACGAACCGGGCATGGCCTATGCGGATGCGGCGATCAGCGCGATGCGGGATGCTGGGGCGCTGATCGTGCGGCAGGTCGCCCTGCCGGCGGGTCTGCCGGACGGATGGGACGTTGCCGATGACGTGCCGCCGGAATTGACCGGTGGGGAGATCGCCGGCGTCGAATTCCTGCGGCCCTACCTCGATCAGGCCCCCCTGGCCGAGGCCAACGTGAAGATGCCCCCTGGCTACGCCATGACCGGCAAAGGGCTGCAATTCCTGCCCGAGCAGACCGGTGATGTGCCGGTGTTCCCCGTCTGGATCTCGGCTCCGTTCGATGTGGTAGCCGAGACGAACGACGGTGACGGGTTCGGCTGGGGGTTGCTGATCCGCTGGCTGGATCGTGACCGGCGCGAACATCAGTGGGCCATCCCGAAGCGGATGGTGCATGGCGAAGGAAAGGACATCGCCGGCGAGCTTGAGGATGCCGGCCTGAATTGTTCGATCTCGGCCACGCGTTACCTGCGCCAGTTCATCGCCTCGGTGCACACGAAGACCCGGCTGCGATGCGTCGATCGGGCGGGCTGGCACCGCACTGACGATGGGCATGCTTTCATCCTGCCGGGCGGCTTCACCATCGGCGGCGGCCGGCGCTCGGTCGTGTTCCAGTCCAGCCGGGCCACTGTCGGGCGCGAGTTCACGCCCGGCGGTACGCTTGCGGACTGGCAGAAGCAGGTGGCGGCCTATGCGGTGGGCAACAGCCGGCTGGCCCTGTTCCTGTCGGCGGCTTTTGCTGGCCCACTGCTCGACATCATGGGTGAGCAGTCGGGCGGCATCCATCTGGTCGGCAAGTCCCAGTCCGGCAAGAGCACGTCCGCCTTCATCGCCGGCAGTGTGTGGGGCAAGGGCGATCGTGACGGCCAGATCCGGGCGTGGCGCGGCACTGCCAACGGCCTGGAGGGCATCGCCAGCGAGACATCCGACACGGTCCTGATCCTTGACGAGATGGGCCAAGCCGAACCGCGCGAGGTGGGCGAGATCGCCTACATGCTGGCGAACAACACTGGCAAGCAGCGGGCCGGGCGGAATGGCGATGCCCGAGCACGCAAGACGTGGCGGGTGCTATTCCTCTCGACCGGCGAGGTCACGCTGGCCGCCAAGATGGGAGAGGCCGGCAAGCGCGCTATGGCGGGCCAGGAGGTTCGTCTGGTCAATATCCCGGCCGATGCCGGCGCGGGCATGGGCGCCTTCGAGAAACTGCACGACATGCGGTCGGCCGGCGCGCTGGCGGACCATCTCCGGGTGGCGTCCCGCACCTTCTATGGCGTGGCCTCGCGGCATTTCCTCGACGCTCTGGTGCGGGATCGGGCGGCCGATCCGAAAGCACTGGAAACGGTGGTTCGTGCCATCCGGTCGCGGTTCGAAGAAGCGTATGTGCCTGCCGGCAATGTCGATGGGCAGGTCCGCAGTGTCGCGGCCCGGTTTGCCCTGATCGCGGCGGCGGGCGAGCTTGCGACCGACTATGGCGTGCTGCCTTGGGAACGGGGCGAAGCCCTGAAGGCGGCGGGTGCATGCTTCCAGGCATGGTTGGGGGAACGCGGCAGCATCGGCGCCAGCGAAGACGTGAAGGCGATCGAGCAGGTCCGGGCCTTCATCGAGCAGCACGGCGAAAGCCGGTTCACCAACCTGACCCCCGATCCAACCACCGGGGACGAGCGGACAGACGATCGGGTTCGAACCATCAACCGCGCGGGCTTCAAGCGGCGTGTGACTACCCAGGATGGGACGCGCTGGGAATACCTGATCCTGCCAGTGATGTGGAAAACGGAGGTCTGCAAGGGATTGGATGCGGCGAACGTCGCCAAGGTGCTTCGTGATGCCGGGTATCTGACCCCAGGAAATGATGGGCGAGAAACTCGCGTCATCAAGGTTCCCAGCGAGGGGCCAACACGTGGCTATGTTGTGAGCGGCGCGATCATGGGAGGCGAAGGTGCATAATCTCCCTTCCTCGATCGAAGTGTCATTTTCCGCTGGTAACCTGGGTAACTCGGTAACCAATCTGCGCATTGCGCAGAAAACTGCCGTTTTTTCGAAGACCGAGAGTTACCGGAGGATATTTTCGCCTGGTAACCACGGTAACCGGGAGGGCAGAAAGCTGCTTCTGGTTACCAGGGTTACCGGCAGCCCCCTCGGATTGGTAACCGAAAAAATGGCTGTTTCCCGCCAGTTTATGCGCCGGTTACCGAGGTTACCAAAGTTACCGGCTTTTTTGCATGATCGGCGGCATTCCGGGGAGGGGCGATCCTAATGGTGAGCCCAAACCTCATGCGCTGGGCAGAAGATCAGGCCCCGACGTCCTCCGGGCCGAGACAGGGCGTCCCCATCGATCTGGCGGCCGTGACCGATGACGAGCGCGCCGCCGCGCTGGCTGGAAACGCCAGGGGCGTGATCCGCGAGCTTGAATGGTGCGGGGCCACGGTCCTGCTCAAGGATGGCGTGCCGGTCATCAAAGGCGGGGCGGACGTCCAGCCAGAGACAATGGCGCTGGCCCGCGAACATCGGCGTGAGATCGCCATTGTGCTGGACTGCTGGGCGCGGGAATGGCTGCCGCCCCGTGACCCGGTCCCCGCTGACGATCCGGCGCCAGTATCGGCCTCTGGGGGCGACGGGCAGCATATCGAGCGGGACGAGGCGACGGGCAAGCTGCATCTCATTGGAGATGCTCCGGATGAGCGGTGGCTGACGGATCGCGGCTGGACGTGGTGCCGCACTCGGCACCGGTGGATGGCGCCATATCCGCACGATGTTGCCGACCCGACGTCGGAATGGTTCGTCCAGCCTGCGCCCAGGCAGAGCGTGAACGGCAAGCCGGCGCCCGACATGGACCCCGCAGAGGTGCCCTGTTCGCTGTGTGGGCTCGCCCTCTGGTGGCGCAGGCCTGACGTCGCCAGTCGGGAATGGGTCTGCCGGACCTGCCATCCGCCCCCGCCGGGCGTCGCCATCACAGCGCCGGGAAAGGAGATCGGCACCGAGCGGTGATGCGACGGCATGCCACTGGCCGCCGAGTCGAGGCGCCTATCTGGGACGCCCAGACACGTCATGGGACAACTGGGGACACAAGTAATTCGCAATAAATATTTGTCTTTTACTTTCATATATAAAATTGTATCGTCTCGTTATGCCTGAAATGCAGAAAAACAGCGGTCCCCGCCGAAAACCTTCTCCGCTGGAGAATGCCGGACTGACGCCCCGTTATATGCCCCTCAGTCTGTCTTCTCCTTTCTTGGGCCTGACCCGATGCAAGCTGTATGACCTGCTGGGATCGGGCGAGATCCGGGCGGTCAAGGTCGGGAAGCGCACCTTGATCGATATCGAGCATGCTCTTGCGTGGCTCGGGTCGCTGCCGTCGGCCCGTTTCGGGAAGCAGTCGTGATGGCTGACGTGGCAGCGAGTCAGCAGCCAGAAAAGAAACGTGGAGGCCCTGGGCGCCCCTTTCCCAAAGGGCAATCTGGCAATCCCGATGGTCCGAAGAAGGGGCGTCGCCATCCGGCCTTTGCTGCTCTCGACCAGATCGGTCAGGAGAACGCGGAACAGATCGTCCAGGCTGTGACGACGTCGGCCTTGAGTGGCGACATGCGGGCGGCAGAGATCATGCTTCGGCGGATCTGGCCCGAACGGAAGGGACGTCCCCTCAGCCTGTCATTGCCGCCGTTGACCTATGCCGCCGATCTCTCTGCCGCGATGGCCACCATCATCCAGGCCGTGACCGCCGGCGAGATCACACCGGAAGAGGGACAGGCATTGTCGGCACTGATCGAGGCGCAGCGCAAGACGATCGAGACTCACGACTTTGCCGCGCGGCTTGAGGCGCTCGAACAACGATCGGCAGGAGGCAAGCCATGAACCTGAAAGCTCGCCTGAATGCGTTGGAGCGTAATTTGGAAAACGTCCTGTCAAAGCTGGGCGTTATCATGGTGCCGCGCTTCTCGTCGAGAGAAGACCGAGCCGCCTACATCTCCGGAGAACTGGCTTCTTTTGCAGGTGGGAGCGCTGGCGGGGTGATTATTCATCCTGAAAAGGGAAGCATCTGATGGCAACACAACTGGCTCGGCGCCTCGATGCGCTGGAGGCTTCTTTAAATCCACGTCCGTCCTGGCGCGTGCTTTTCCATCCGCCTGGGATCGATGGCAATCCCGAAGCGTGCGCAGCGTGGCTGGCCCAGCAGCCGCCGGCCCCGCGCGGGTGCCTGACGATCATTATCAGGAACTTCAGCAAACTTGAGGAAGAGGCGGATGGCGTCCAGTCAACTTAATCAGCGCCTCGATGCGCTTGAGCGCAGGATCGCGCCGCCGGACCATGGCGTGCACGTGGGTTTCGTTCCCTCATCGGCCACCGACGAAGAGGCCGAGGTTCTGAGCGGGCAGATCGCCAAGAAGGCCGCCGATCTCGGAAAAAAACACCTCGTTGTGCGGTTCATCGCCGCGCCGGCGAGGCATCAATTCGAAGGAGCTGCGTGATGATTGCACTGCTACCTATCCCGGGCGCCGCGATCAACGATCTGGATGCGATCAATGCGGTTTTGACGCACCCGGCCGTGTTCGGAGAGGCCGCGCGCTTGAAGGACATGGGCTCGGGCCTCATCGTCTCGGTGCCTGGCGTCGTCGTGGGTTTCCAGGAGGTGCGGCCCCGTGTTCATGAATGCCACCAGGCGGTGGTTCCTGAAATGAGGGGGCGTCCCGCACTGGAGATCATGCGTCGGGTTCGGGACTGGTGGTGGGCCACACAGCCGTCCGATCTGATGATTGCCCCCATCCCGGAGCACAAGAAGCCGGCGCGCTTCCTGATGCACCTGCTCGGTTTTCAACGCATCGGCCCATATCGCGCCGTCAGCAATGACGGGATCGAGCGCGAATATGTCGCCTATCAGATGGAGCGTCCGCAATGAGTGATATGTTCGGCATCGGTCAGGGCGTACAGGCGGCGACCACCGCAGCCTCGACCGCCGCACAGATGGTCATGACCCAGAAAGCAATGGATCGCGCCAACTCGACCGCGAAGGATGTCGCATCCAACATCCAGCAGGCGGGCGGCTATGCAAACAACCTGCTCAATCCCTATGCCACGGCCGGCACGAATGCTCTGAATAGCCTGTCGAACGGCCTGACGGAAAGCTACCTGCAAAGCACGCCGGGCTATCAGTTCAATCTGAACCAAGGCGAGCAGGGCGTCACGAACAGCGCGGCGGCGCGTGGGCTGGCGAATAGCGGCGCTGCGCTCAAGGGCGCTGCGACATATGCCAGCGGGCTGGCCGACAGCACCTACCAGAACCAGTTCAACGACACGAACGCCCTGGCCAACTACGGCTACAACGCCCTGAATGCGCAGAGCACCAACACGATGAATACGGCCAACCTCGCCGCACAAGCACGCATGGCCGGCGTCGGTGCGACCATGAGCGGGACCACGGCCATGTCGAACGCCTTGACGAACGGGCTGAATAGCCTGGGCAACCAGGCGTCCGGGCTCAGCTCCAATTATCTGGCCTACAAAAGCCTGCTCGGGGGATAAATCTGATGAGCCAATATGATTTCAATGCAAATGCCCTGATGGGGATCGGCCAGGGCGTCGTGCAGCCCCAGACCAATCAGCTTCAGAACATTGCAACGGCGCAGAGCATCAAAAACACTGCGCTTGCCTATGAACAGACTGCCCTGGCCTTGGCAGGCGCTAGGGCGCGCGGCAAGGCCTATGCCGACAATTACAATCCCCTGAGCGGCAAATACGATCTGATGGGCATTCAGAAAGAAATGTCCTCCACAGATCAGGGGGCGTATGCGCTGCCCGAGACCGTGACGCAGCTCCGCAGCCAGCAGAAGCAGGCGATTGAGAATGACCAGGCTCAGACCCAGTTGCAGGCTACTCGGGCTGGTCATATTGCCGGGCTGGCTGCCCCGCTCATGAACAACCCGGACGTGACAAAGGCTGATGTTGCGCGGCAACTCGGCGTTGGGGTTGCCACGGGAACGATCGACCTCGGCACGGCGCAGAAGGTCTATTCGTCGCTTCCGGCGGACAGCAAGGGCATCCGCACCTCTGTCCGTGGCTTGATGGATAGCTTGATGCCGGGCGCCGGGCAGTCCGCAGATGCATTCGGCTCGATGCAGCTCGTTGATGTTGGTGGCCATCTCCAGTGGCAGAACGTCGGCTCTCCGGCCAGCGGCCAGGGTGGCGTCAATCAGGGCGCGCCGATCGCCAAGACGCTGACACCGGGTGAGGCTACCGCGCCACAGCCGTATAACGACGCAGATGGCAAGCCGAAGATCGGCACGCGCGCGCAGGTTGCCCAGGCGAACGGGCAAGGCGGGTATGTGGATACTACCAACAAGCCCACTGTCCCGCTCGATGTGATGGGCAGCGGCCGCTATCAAGGCAGCCAGAACGATTTCTCCGGTGCCGGAACCAACGCGCAGCCGGCGGGTTTCTCCGCAGGTCCGCCCGCTGGCCAGCTTGAAGCACAGCGCGCGACTGCCGAGGCTGGCGCCAAAGGTGCGAATGCCCTCATGTCGGCCGCTGCCAGCAGGAACGACCGGCTTGGTATGCTGGGGAATATGGCGACGGATCTGGATGGATTTGAGTCCGGAGCTGGAACGCAGGCTTGGCGCGACCGGCTGGCGAAGTTCAATAATCTTTTCGGCACGTCAATCAGATCAGACAGGATCGAAGCTGCCCAGTCCTTCAACAAGTGGGCCCAGCAGCTCGCAAATGCTCAGTCCCAGGCGCTCGGTAGTTCCGATGCACGGCTTTCGGCCGCCGAGCATGCCAACCCGAACAGCAGCCTCCAGAAGGAAACCAACCAACTGATGATTCATCAGTTGATGGGCAATGAAGACGCCATCAATGCCAAGGCGCAGGCGTGGCGCGCATCGGGGTTGCCGGCATCTCAATACCAGTCGTGGGATCAGGAATTCAGCCAGGGCTTCGACCCGCGCGCGTTCCAGGTGCTGCGTATGACACCGGCAGAACGGCAGAAGATGTTCCAGGGCATGCGCGAGAGCGGGCAGATGGACGAGTTCAAGCGGTCCTATAACCGCATGGCCGCCGCCGGGCTGGTGCCGAGTGGCCGATGATCTCGACGGGCATTACGAACGCGCCGGACAGTATTGGGGGGTAGACCCTGACATCCTGCGGGCTGTCCACCAGGTGGAGGACCCGTCGGGAGATCCGGCTGCGCGGAGCCGGGCCGGGGCGCTCGGCCATATGCAGATCATGCCAGCCACGGCCCAGGCCATCGGCATCGACCCGCGCGATCCCGTCCAGTCGATTTACGGCGGCGCGCGGGTGCTCCGGGAGAACATGGACCGCTACGGAAATCTTCCCGATGCCCTGCGCGCCTACAACGGCGGCACGGACCGGTCGAAATGGGGAAACGACGAGACCATGGCTTATCCGCACAAGGTGGCCGACCGATATGCTGCCCTCAAGGCGCCGGCCGATGACCCTTTTGCCGGGCCGGGAACAGATGCGCGGCCGGGTGTATCCGGTCCAGAGCAGAGGGCGCCGACGACCCAGGATGCGTTCGGCAGCATGTTCGGCGCTGATCACGGCGGCAGCGCGCATCAAGTGCCCAACGAAAGCGCATTCGACGGCATGTTCGGACACGAGACCGCGTCTGCCATTCCCCCCGAAGCGCGCGCCCATCAGGGCTCATGGTACGGGAACATGGCGCAGTTCGCGCAGGACATGGACCATGCGGCGCGCAACCAACTGATGCGCATCGGCGTCGAGGCTGTTGACCATATCCCCGGCGTCCATGGGCTGCTGAAGGGAACGGCACTTGATCTTCAGGCCCGGCTCGCGGGCCTGGATCAAGCGGACCGGTCAGTGGCCGAGCGTGACGGTTCCGGCGCGACGGCGAACGAAGCGGGCCGCTTTCTCACGAACGCTCTGCTGGCCAGTGCCGCGACGGAACTGGGCGCCGGGGCGATCGGCGCAGGAGGCAGCGCACTGGCGGGTGCCGCGGGCGGCATACCCGGACGGATCATCAAGGCGGCGACGAATGCACTTACGGGCGGTGGTGGCCTGCTGACGCGGGCGACCAGTGGCGCAGCCCAAGGAGCGGCAGCAAACGCGCTGACGGGCGGCGACCCGCTGACCGGTGCTGCGCTTGGCGGCGCGCTGGGGGCAGGTTTGCCCATGGCGGCCCGAGGCGCGCGCGGTGTTGCTGGTCGCGCGTCGTCGGCGGGAGCGCGCGTTCTGAACCATCTGGCACCGAAGGCAACGGAGCTCCCGCTGGATGAGGGATCAGCAATCCCCGGCGGGGTAACGGGGGCGCCTGCTTCTGCCGCCGGTGCGGGGACTACGCGCGCGTCGTCGGCCCCGCCATCGAACCCAGCGCCCGAAGCGATCCGGCTGGGGCTTCTCGCATCACCGAAGGATGCCGACAAGCTGGCCGCCCGGATCTGGACCGACTACCAGAAGGGTGGCCCGGTTGCGTTGGTTCAGTCCAAGATTCCCGGCGTGCAACTCACCGCGTCGCAGGCCACGGGTAATGCCGGCCTGGCGCAACTGGAGCGCGTCCGCCGCGCCGCGAACCCGTCGCCCTTCACGGCCCTGGAGCAGCAGAACAGCGAAGCACGCAATGCCTTCGCGCGCGACGTGATTGGCACGGAAGATCAGTTGCAGGCAGCTGAGGCAGCCCGCAGCACGATCGAGGCCGAGCACCGAAACGCGGCGTTCGGAAACCAGCAGCCGGTAGATGTGACGCCGATCCGCCAGCATCTCGCACGCCTGATCGATGACAATCGCGGGCGCGACACGGTGCAGGCGCCATTGATCGGCGTTCTGAAGCAGATCGGCGCCGTGGCCGACAAAGACGGGAACGCGCTGCCGGAGCATCTGTGGAACGTCCGGAAATACATGGGCGACATCATCTCGCCGGCAGCGCGCGGGACGGCGCAGAGCGGGCACGCGGCGGCATCGCAGCTTATGGCCCTCAAGCCGACGATCACAGATGCGATCGAGGAAGGCGCGCCGGGCTTCAAGGCGTATGCCCAGCGGTATGAGGAACTGTCCAGGCCGATCGACGCTATGCGGTTCCTGCAATCGCGCAACCTGACAGACACGCAGGGCAATGTGCGGTTGGGGCAACTGGACACGCTGCTGAAGGCGATCCGGCGCGAGAAGGGCAAGCCGGGCTATCGCGAGGCTGACAGCGTGACGGACGAGCAGTTGAAGGCGTTGGAGACCCTGCGCGACGACATGAGGCTGGCGTCACGCATCGACATCGGCAAGGCGCGCGGGTCGGACACCAACATCAACCTGACGACGAGCGGGCGCGTCGCGGATATGGCGCAGGGCATCGCCGGCAAGCTGGCCGGTGCGGCGGGCGTTGGCCTCGGCGGTGCGCTGACCGGCGGCATTGAGGGTGGAGCAGTCGGGACGATGCTGGGGAATGCTCTGGCAGCCGGGGCTTCACGGCGCGTAGCCGGCCGGCTGGCAAACACCCAGGCCGCGACCTACGATGCCCTGGACAATATGCTGCTCAATCCCGCACGGCGAGGAAACTGACGCCGTGCAAGGTGCGCTCGATCTGCCGGGTGCGCCGCCGAGCAAGAAGGTGGGGGATGAAGGAGATGATGGCGCAAACGACAATCACAACTCCGAATATAGGCAATGATCCGTCTCTAGCCGGCGCTTCTCCGCCGATAGAGATGGTTTGCATCAGGCTCCCATCAAAAGTCTTTACATAATCACAAGGCTGTATAGCCCCCGCCGGACACATCTGCTGAAGCGCCAAATAAGCACGATGAGGGGCGTTGGCTTCAAACATATAAGAAGCGTGTTCTTCAATGATTGCTGCCGTTGCGATCAAGAAAAGGATAACGCCTGGCCAGATCGAACCACGCACCCACCAGATTACCCACGCAACGAAAAGGATACCGCCGAACCATGTCATATGATCAGGATAATGCGGTTCGTGATGCCAGCACCATGGAAGAATTGTGTGCGGCCATGTCGGGCCAGCCCGGAAGCCCCAATTATAGCGTCGGCAAGCACATTGCGGAGATCGCCGCTGTCGGCGGCCACAACGAGGTGGAGTTCATGGACCTGCTGAGAGAAAAAGCCTGCGACGGCTTGGCGACCATGCTTGGACAAGGGCTTCCGCTCGATCGGATCAGCGCCATCATCGTCAATGAAGTCGCACTGGCTGTTACCGGGCGCTCAATGCTCCGCGCGCGAGGGGCCGGACAAGCTGGGTCCGCGTGATCTGTGCCCCGCCGCTCCCCTCTGTATCAGGGTAGCGCGGTTTCTAAGAGGGATAGCAAGAGGGGTAGGAATTTCCCGCCTTCTCTTAGATTGTTGATTTTTAAGGGAAAATATCATGACAGTGGTGGAGCTGAGGGGAATCGAACCCCTGACCTCCTCATTGCGAACGAGGCGCTCTCCCAACTGAGCTACAGCCCCACTGCCTGACGGGGTGGATAAATAGCGGGTGCAGGATGTTTGTCAAGCGCGATTGGTGCCGCCCGGTGTTGTATGCTCCGGTTGGCTTCGATAGAGTTATCGCCCGTCAACGCAGGGATCATCACGTTGCTCACGCTTATTTTCAGCCTGCTGCTCAATGTCATCAGGCTCTATACATGGGTGGTCATCATTTCCTGCGTGTTCAGCTTTTTGTACGCGTTTGGCGTCCTGGATACGCGCAGTCAGATGGTCTGGTCGATCGGCCGCTTCCTCAATCGGTTGACCGAGCCGGCATTGCGGCCAATCCGCAGTATCCTCCCTGCCACGGGCAATATGGATTTCAGCCCGCTGGTGCTCCTGCTGCTGATTCAGTACCTGCTCACGCCGTTGGTCCGGCAGCTCTACTATTCGGTGGCGTTCAATTCGGGATTCTGACCGAACCCTCGGATTTTGTTCGCCTGCCAGGGCAACGTCATTCATATTCTGGCCACATCGTCAGGTTATGCTCGGCAAGAGCCAAAAAAAAGGATGTGGTGCATGAGCCGTCATTTCGTTGCCTTGTCATTCGCGGCCGTCGTGGCGGCTGCGTCGCTTTCCGGCGCACGCGTGGCGCACGCCCAGATGCCCTCGATGCCCGGCATGTCGGACATGGGGCAGGGCATGATGGGGTCGATGGGCCTCCCGTCGGTCTCCTCCGCCGGGTCCAGCAATCTGGTCGGGCTTCTGGGCTATTGCGTGCAGAACAATTTCCTCGGCGCCAGCACCGCGTCGCCGGTCATGAATGCCCTCGGCCAGAAGGCAGGGATCAGCGGTCAGGGCGACAGCGCCTATCAGGCAGGCCAGCGCGGCCTGCTGGATACCGGCAACGGCAAGACCTTCTCGCTCGCATCGGTCGGGCAGGGCCTCAAGCAGCAGATGACGCAGAAAGTCTGCAACATGGTGCTCAGCCGGTCGCAGTCCTTGCTGTGACCGGCCACGATCGCCATCCGGAGGCCGGTCGCAGGCTCCGGGCAGGGCGCGCGTGATGGTGTCGGTCGATGAAGCCTTCCTTCGGGTCCGGGCCGGGGCATCTCCTCTGGAATGCCTTCCCGGCGGCTATCATGTCGCGTCGGCGGATGAAGCCTATCGCATCCAGCACGCGACGCTGCGGGCGCTGGGTGGCAGGATCGCCGGCTGGAAGGTCGGGGCCGACACGCCGGAGTCCGAACCGGCCGCCGCGCCGATCGCGGTATCGACCTTGTTCGATGCGGCGAATACCCTGCCGCGCGGCCTGTGCCGCCTGATCGGGGTGGAAGCCGAAATCGCCTATCGTTTCGGCCGCGCGCTGCCGCCGCGCGACGTGCCCTATACGACCCAGGAAGTCTGTGACGCGATCGAATCCGCCCATCCCGCCATCGAAATCATCGACACCCGTTTCGTCACGCCGGGCAGCCAGCCGGTATTCGATCATCTGGCCGATCAGCAGAGCCATGGGGCCCTGTTCGTGGGGCCGGGCATATCGGACTGGCGCGCCCTGGTGCCGATGGAAGAGCGGGTAACCCTCTCGATCGACGGTCGCGTGGCTGTCGATCATGTCGGAGGCAATGCGGCGGGCGATCCGATCCGCCTGCTGGTATGGCTGGCGTCGCATGCCGCCCGTTACGCCGGAGGCTTGGCCGCCGGCACCATCGTCACGACGGGATCGCGATCCGGCACCCTTTTCGTCGAACCAGGGACACGGGTCGCTGTCACGTTCGCCCATCTGGGCGCGCTTTCACTGACCTGTGATTGAAATCTGAACCGATATGCACCGGAGGCGATCGCTCGGCAGGAGCATTGTCTTCCGGTCCCTCATGTGCCCGTCGCGCATGACGTGTAATATGGTCGCCGACCTTGGCTCCCGCTGCGGGAGCCAGCCGGGGCAGGAAAGGGGGGTCAGTGCATCCATTACCCGACAACCCATCGCATGGCGGCGGGCCGACCAGCCCCACGGTACTGGCGCGTGTCGTCCTTGAAGATGTCGAGAACGCGCTCACAACCAGCCGGGCGCGGCAGAACGATGTCAACCAGGCGATCGCCGACCTGCAACAGACAGCCCGCTTCCTGCCCGAGGGGCTGATCGGGCCGTTCATCCTGCATCTGTCGGTTCAGACCAACGGACTGGTCTTCGACGTGCGCGACGCGCAGGACAAGCCGCTGCGCATCTATCGGATCTCGCTGACCCCGTTCCGCCGCCTGATCAAGGATTACGTCCTGCTGGTCGACAGTTTCGACGAAGCGGTAAGCGAGGGAAACACGATGCGCGTCCGGGCGATCGATATGGGCCGGCGAGGTCTGCATAATGACGGCGCGGCACTGATGGTCGAACGTCTGCGTGGCAAGATCGACATGGATGACGAAACCGCCCGCCGCCTGTTCACGCTGGCCAGTATCCTCCAGCAGCGACGCTGACACGATTCACCGCCTGAAACACGCATTGCGATCCGGCGCGTTTTTCCCGGCAGGCCCTCAAAAATGCGAGGGACCAACCACAAGTTCGATCTCGATCAGGGTCGCGGGATCGTCGAATCCCGGCACCAGACGCAAGGTGGTGCCAGGCCGTCCGGCGCCGAAGGCATCGCGCAGAAGCGGAAAGCAGGACGGGAAATCGTCCGTGTCACGCATCAGGAAGATAATGCGTGTCACGTCCTGCAACCGGTAGCCATCGCGTGCCAGGGCCTGGGCGCCACGGTCCAGCGCCACGCGGCACTGGTCCTTCAGGCCGGGCGGGTTTCCCGTGCTGCGTGGATCGATTCCGGTCAGGTGCCGCACATGGATCTCCTGGTCCGTCATACCGTGCGTGATCTCCCAACCCGGACATAAAATAACGAAATCGTCATATTCAGTTCACAATGAATTTCAACCCTCAGGGGTCATTTTAACGGACATGGAACAATTACGCTCACCAAAGGTTCAGGTCCATGCGAGTTGCGCGGCGCGCGGCGGGCAGGGGGTGCTGCTGCTGGGGCCATCGGGCATCGGCAAGTCGGACCTGCTGCTGCGGCTGGTCGATGCCGGCTACGATCTGGTCGCCGACGATCGCGTGGTTCTCGACGGCCACCGGGTCTCGGCACCGCCGGCCCTGGCCGGACTGATCGAGGTCCGGGGCATGGGGATCGCCCGCCTGCCGTTCGTGGTCGAGGCCCAGGCGGTCCTGGTCGTCAGGCTGGTCAGGCCGGAGGAACGGCCCGACCGGTTGCCCGCATCGCTGCACGATCCTGTGACCGGCCTGCCGGAAATCCGGCTGGACCCGGCATTGTCGTCGGCCGTGGCGCGGATCAACCTGGCCCTTGACGGGCTCGCCGGTCGTTGCAAGATTTTAACCTTCGAGCAATTGTAATCCCTATGCCGCTTCCCATAGTCGGCCCTTTCAGTATCCCATGCGTGGGGGACGGTGTCGTGAGCCCCGCCTGATCTCCAGGCTGCTCCCGTGCCCGAAAGTGTCCGGCCTCTTGTTCAGCCAGGATTTCCCGTGACGGATTCTTTACTCGACGGAGCCCCGGCGCCGCGCCGCATCCTGCTGGTAACCGGCCTGTCCGGTGCGGGAAAATCGTCGATCCTGCGCATCCTGGAAGATCTGGGATACGAGGTGATCGACAATCCACCGCTGGGCATGCTGGACGAAATCGTGACCCGTGCCGAACAGCCGGTGGCGATCGGCGTGGACTCGCGCACCAGGGGGTTCGACGCGGCGGCGGTCATGGCCGCGCTGGGGCGCCTGCGCGTCAATCCGGGCCTGCAGGCCGAACTGATCTACGCGACCGCCGAGGAAAGCGTGCTGCTGCGCCGCTACACCGCCACCCGCCGCCGCCACCCGCTGGCGATGCGCGGCGCGGTAAAGGACGGGATCGAGGCGGAAATCGAACTCACCGCCCGGCTGCGGGCGGCCGCCGACATGGTGATCGACACCTCGGACCTTCCGCCTCCCGAATTACGGCAGGTGATCGAAACGCGGTTCGCTCCCGGCACCGAACGGCAGGGCGGCGGGCTGACGGTGGCGCTGATGTCCTTCGCCTTTCCCGCCGGGCTGCCGCGCGAGGCCGATATGGTGTTCGACGCCCGGTTCCTGCGCAATCCCTATTATGTCGCCGAACTGGCGGCCAAAACCGGCCTGGACCCCGAGGTCGCGGCATATGTCGCCGCCGATCCCGACTATCCGCGCTTCCTGGACCAGATCGACGGCATGCTGGGGCTGGTGCTGCCCCGCTTCGTGCGCGAGGGCAAGAAATACGCCACCATCGCCATCGGCTGTTCGGGCGGCCGGCATCGTTCGGTCACGATCGTCGAGGCCCTGGCCGAGCGTCTTGCGGAATGCGCGGGAACATGCGAGAGGCCAGGAAAGACGCATCGTATTGACATTGGCGCGGCGCCATCCGATGTCCCGTCATCAGGGGCGGACGGACAGGGCGCATGGTCGGTCATCGTCATGCATCGTGAACTGGCGCGGCAGGGCCGATATCGTTGGCGGTGGGCCAGCCGGCCGAAAGAGCCTGTGACGGACGTCGTGGAAGGGCGATATTCTTCATGATCGGTATGGTCCTCGTTACCCATGGCGCGTTGGGCGAGACACTCAGGCGCGCGATGGAACATGTGGTCGGGCCGCAGGAACAACTCGCAACGCTGAACGTCGAGGCCGGGGACGACCCGGTGCTGCGTCGTGTGGATCTGCAAAAGGTGATTGCCGGCGTCGATACGGGCGACGGCGTCCTGCTGCTGACCGACATGTTCGGCAGCACGCCCTCGAACCTGTCGATCTCCATGATGGAAAGCGCGCGGGTCGAGGTTCTGGCCGGCGTCAACGTGCCGATGCTGGTCAAGCTGGCGCAGATCCGCAACGGCCATACGCTGGAGGAATGCGCCGACCTCGCCGAGGGGGCCGGGCGCAAATATATCTCCACCGCCTCCCACCTGCCGCCGCAATGCCTGGGCGGTGCCCGGAGCTGCCTGATGGGCGAGCAGCGGGCCGCGTCGGTCGGCTGAGGCCACATGTCCGGCGCCGAAATGTCCCCCGGAGGGCTCGATCCCGAGGACCCCGATGTCCTGTCCGTGACGGCGACGATGGTCAATCGCCGGGGTCTGCATGCCCGCGCCGCCGCGCGCCTGGTCACGGTGGCCGAACAGTTCGATGCGAATGTCGAGGTCCGGCGTGGCGACCAGACGGTCTCGGCGCGCTCGATCATGGGGCTGATGATGCTGGGGGCCGGTCGCGGAGAATCCGTGACACTGATGGCCGCCGGATGGGATGCCCATGCGGCGATCGAGGCCCTGACGGCCCTGATCGAGGCTGGCTTCCATGAAGACGACTGACACCCCCGGCCAGGTTCCTCCCCGCCGCCGGCGCCGCCCCCGGAGCGCGACCCCGGCAACGGCCGAAATCCGCCTGAGCGGCGACGCGACGGTCGGTGGCGTGGCGATCGGCCCGGCGATGCTGGTGCTGGAAAGCCCCGCGCCGGATATCGACGCCTCCGCCCGTACCGACGACCCGGACCATGAACTGGCGCGTCTGGCCGAGGCGATCGAACGCTCGGTGCGGCAGATCGAGCGGCTGCGCGACCGGCTGGCGATCCTGCCCGAGGACGGCCAGATCGAGATCGGCTCGCTGCTGGAAGTCTATCGCCGGATGCTCGGCCCCTCGCGCCTGCAACGCGGCATTCACGACCGGATCGTCCGCGACGGGCGCACGGCCGAACTGGCGGTTCGCGAGGAAACCGAGAGCCTGGCGCAGGCCCTGTTGCACGACGGAGCCCAATTCGGCGGCGAGGATGCCGCGGCCGCCCAGCGCCGCGCCGGCGAGTTTCGTGAAATCGGCCAGCGCCTGATGCGCAATCTGGGCCGCGCGCCATTCCGTTCCTTCAGCGCGGTGCCCGCTGGCACCGTGCTGGTGGCCGAGCAGTTGCGCCCCGCCGACGCGGCGCTGATCGATCCCTCACGCATCGTCGCGGTCGCGACCGAGGAGGGCGGGTCGACCGATCACACCGCCATCATGCTCCGTGCGCTGGGCATTCCCACCGTGCTGGCCGCCCACGGGCTTACGGCGCGCGCGCGCGACGGCGCGACCATGGTGGTGGACGGCACGACGGGCCAGGTGGTGATCGACCCGGACGAGGAGACACTGGCGGTCGCCCGTCGCGGCGTGGCCGACCACGCGCGCGAACGGCAGGCGCTGGGCCGTTTGCGCCGTCTGCCCGCCCGCCTGTCCAGCGGCGAGAAACTGCAATTGCAGGCCAATTTGGAACTGCCGGCCGAACTGCCGCTGATCGCCCAGTCCGGCGCCTCGGGCATCGGCCTGCTGCGCACCGAATTCCTGTTCATGAATGCCGAAGCCATGCCGGATGAAGACCGGCAGGCGGCGATCTATGCCGAGATCATCGGCACGATGGCGGGCGATACCACCACGATCCGCGTCGTGGACTGGGGCGGCGAGAAGCACAGCGAAGCCCTGGAGCGCGCCGGGCTGAACCAGGAAGGCGACACCATCAACCCCGCGCTGGGCATGCGCGGGCTGCGCCTGCTGCTGCGCCATCCCGCCGTGCTGGAAACCCAGTTCGCCGCCATCCTCAAGGCATCCGTCGCCGGCCCGGTCCGGGTGATGCTGCCGATGGTCACGATCGTGCCCGAACTGCGCGAGGCGCGGGAGATCTATCATCGCGTGGCCCGCCGGCTGCGTCGCAAGGGCGTACCGCTGGGCGACAGCCTGCCACCGCTGGGCATCATGGTCGAAACCCCGGCCGCCGCCATCATGGGGGACGCGCTGGCGCAGGAGGCCGAATTCCTGGCCATCGGCACCAACGACCTGACGATGTACACGCTGGCGGTGGACCGGGCCTCCGCCGAGGTCGCGTCGCTCTACCACCCGCTCCATCCAGCCGTACTGCGCCTGATCCAGGCCGCGACCGAGGCCGCGCTGCGCCAGTATCGCCCCATTTCGCTCTGCGGCGAGATCGCGGGCGACCCGCGCGTGGTGCCGCTGCTGATCGGCCTGGGCCTGCGCTCGTTCTCCATGACCGCCTCGGCCGTGCCTCGGGTCAAGAAGACGGTGCGTGCCCTGTCTTTCGAGGATTGCCGCCGCCTCGCCCACCGGGTGATGGAAGCCTCGGACGTCGCCGAGGTCATGGACCTGATCGACGATTTCGCCACCGGGACGTAAGGTCCGATGGACCGGCCAGCCGGCATCGTAACGACCACATTCCTGCCGTGGCGAGACCCGGACGATGTGTTGTGGGCATGGCGGGACGAGCCATGGCTGGCCTGCCTGGACAGCGGCGGCGCGCCCGGTCCGCGCGCCCGCTGGATCATCCTGTGCCGCCGTCCCGTTCATGTGCTGGAGTGGCGCGGCGGCCTCTGCCGGCGTGACGGCGTGCCCGTAGCCGGCACCGACCCACTCCAGGCGCTCAGGACTCTTCTGGCCCTGGCACCGGTCGCGGACACCGGGCCGTGGCCGTTCGCCGGCGGTGTCATCGGGTTTGCTGGGTATGGTGTGGGGCAATGGGCCGAGGGAATCCCGACCCGCCACCAGCCCGATCCCACCCGACCCGACCTGTCGGCAGCCCTGTATGACCATGCGCTGCTGTTCGATCGCATGCATCGTCAGGTGCATCTGGCGGCCATCCGTCCGGACGCGGATCAATTGTTCGCCGCATTCCATGCCGAATGGGCCGCGCTGCCTCCGGCCCCGCCGCCCGTGACGCTCCCGTCCGCTCCATTCATGCCCGACCGCACCCCGGATCACTATGTCGCCGCCGTGGCGGCGGCGGTCGAGCGGATCGCCGCCGGCGAGATCTTTCAGGTCAACATCACCGGCCGTCATGTCGCCCGGCGACCGCATGGCCTGGCCGATATCGACATCTACCGGGCGCTGCGTCGGGCCGTGCCGGCGCCGTTCGGTGCATGGCTGGCCTGCGGGGGGGCATTCAGCCTGCTGTCGGCCTCCCCCGAGCGGTTCGTGCATCTGGGGCGCGACCGGGTGGCGCGGACGAGGCCGATCAAGGGCACCCGCCCGCGTGGCACCACGCCCGAGCAGGACGACCGTCTCCGCGCCGACCTGGCCGCGGACGACAAGGAGCGGGCGGAGAACCTGATGATCGTGGACCTGATGCGCAACGATCTGGGCCGCGTGGCGCGGATCGGCAGCGTCAGCGTGCCCGAACTGCTGTCGGTCGAAACCTTCGCCCATGTCCATCATCTGGTCTCCGAAGTCGCGGCGACGCTCGCACCGGGGCAGGACGCGATCGACCTGCTCCGCGCCTCCCTGCCGCCCGGATCGGTGACGGGCGCGCCGAAGCATCAGGCAATGCGCATCATCGACGAACTGGAGGAAACGGATCGCGGACCCTATTGCGGGATCGTTTTCCGCATCGGAACCGATGGTGCCATGGACAGTTCAGTCATCATCCGCGCCCTGGCCGCGACCCCCGATACGATCGTGGCGGCGGCGGGCGGCGGGATCACGATCCTGTCGGACCCCCAGCGGGAATACGCGGAAATGTGCCTGAAAATCGCCCCGCTCCTGGCCCTGTTCGAGGCGATACCATGAATTTCCTCTGGCTCGACGACCGCCTGATCGCGCGGGACGCGGCGCGGATCGACCCCGCCGATCGCGGCCTGACCCTGGGCGACGGATTGTTCGAGACCATGCGGGTCTCGGCCGGCCATATCGCCCATCTCCCGCGCCACCTCGACCGGCTGCGCGACGGCGCGGCGACACTCCTGTTCCCCGAACCCGACCTGGACGCGATCGAAGCTGCCCTGCATCAGGTCGTACGCCGGAATACCCTGGACGAGGGCACCTTGCGCCTCACGCTGACGCGCGGCTGTGGCCCGCGCGGCCTGCTCCCGCCCCCCCGGCCGCATCCCACGCTTCTGATCGCACCCTTTCCGGCCGCACCCGCGCCGGGGCCAGCAAGCCTGATCGTCAGCACCCGGATCCGGCGCGACGCGCACTCTCCCCTCTCACGGATCAAAAGCCTGAATTACCTGCCCAATATCCTGGCCCGACTGGAAGCCGAGCAGCGCGGCGCCGACGACGCGCTGCTGTTGAACGGCGCGGGCCAGGTGGCCGAAAGCACCGTCAGCACCGTGCTCGCCCTGCGTGACGGGCGCTTGCTGACGCCCCCGGTCGCGGACGGCGCGCTGCCCGGCATCGCGCGGGCCGTGCTGCTGGAAGCCGGTCTGGTCGCGGAAGCCTCGCTGATGCCGGATGATCTCGCCGGGGGGGCTATTCTGGTTAACAGCCTGTCGGTTCGGCCGGTCGTCAGTCTGGATGGCGCGCCTTTGCCGATCGCGCGAGACATGATCGAAACGGTGCGGAAAGGTTTCTTCTTTTTCTGAAGAAAAAGAAGCAAAAAGACTTTCAATCGTTCAGGGACAGCGCATGTCCCGACCACAAGGCTCCCGACCGGATCAGAGTTTTTTGGTTCTTTTTTGCAAAAAAGAACAGAAGACCTCCCCTGCGGATACGACAGCCCCGCCCACACGTCTGTTGCTCCGTCCGCCCAGGTTGGACTAAGGACGCGGGCTTTCCTGCCGCCCAATCGTGAAAGGTCGCCCCCGCGATGACCCAGACGCCCGTGCCGGTCCGCCGTGCCCTGATTTCCGTTTCCGACAAGACGGGGTTGCTCGACCTCGCCCGCGCCCTGATCGCGCATGGGGCCGAGATCCTCTCGACCGGCGGATCGGCCCGTGCCCTGCGCGAGGCCGGGTTGAAGGTGACCGAGGTATCGGACCATACCGGCTTTCCTGAAATCCTCGATGGCCGGGTCAAGACGCTGGTGCCGCAGATCCATGGCGGTATCCTGGGCCGCCGCGACCTGCCGGCCCATGTCGCGCAGATGGAACAGCACGGCATCGCGCCGATCGACCTGATCGCGGTGAATCTCTACCCGTTCGAGGCCACGGTCGCCTCCGGTGCCGGCGCCGAGGACTGTATCGAGAATATCGATATCGGCGGTCCGGCATTGATCCGCGCCGCGTCCAAGAACCACGATCACGTCGTGGTCCTGACCGACCCGGCGCAATATGGCGCCATCATCGCGGCGCTGTCGGAAGGCGGCACCACGCTGGAAGCACGGCGCGCGCTGGCCGGCGCGGCCTATGCCCGCACCGCCGCCTATGACGCCGCCATCGCCGCCTGGTTCGCCGCCCAGCGCGGCGACGTGCTGCCCGAGCGCCTGACGGTGGCGGGCCAGCGTCGGGAAAGCCTGCGCTACGGCGAAAACCCGCACCAGCAGGCGGCTTTCTACGCCGATGGCAGCAACCGCCCCGGCGTCGCCACCGCGCGGCAGATCCAGGGCAAGGCGCTGTCCTACAACAATCTGAATGATACCGACGCCGCGTTCGAGGCGGTGGCGGAATTCGATGCGCCGGCGGTGGTCATCGTCAAACATGCCAACCCGTGCGGCATCGCGACCGCCGACAGCCTGTCGGCGGCATGGGACCTGGCGCTGCGCTGCGACCCGGTCTCGGCCTTCGGCGGCATCGTCGCCCTGAACCGCACGCTGGACGCCGAGGCCGCGGCACGCATCGCCGCCATCTTCACCGAGGTGATCGTGGCCCCCGACGCGACGGACGAGGCACGCGAGATCCTGTCGCGCAAGAAGAACCTGCGCCTGCTGCTGACCGGCGCGCTGCCCGATCCGGCCGAAGGAGGCGTGATCATCCGCTCGGTCGCGGGCGGCTTCCTGGCCCAGACGCGCGATAACGGCCGCATCGTCCCGGCCGAACTGAAGGTGGTGACGCAGCGCGCCCCGACCGAGGCCGAAATGGCGGATCTGATCTTCGCCTTCCGCGTGTGCAAGCACGTAAAGTCGAATGCCATCATCTACGCCAAGGATCAGGCCACGGTCGGGATCGGCGCGGGCCAGATGAGCCGCGTGGATTCCGCGCGCATCGCCGCGATCAAGGGGGCGGACGCCTCGCGCGCCGCAGGGCTCGACCAGCCGTTGACGGCAGGCAGCGTGGTGGCGTCCGACGCCTTCTTCCCGTTCGCCGACGGGCTGGAGGCCGCGATCGCGGCGGGAGCCACGGCCGTGATCCAGCCCGGCGGGTCGATCCGCGATGACGAGGTGATCGCCGCCGCCGACCGTGCCGGCATCGCCATGGTGTTCACAGGTATGCGCCACTTCCGGCACTGATCCTCTTCCTCGGGGGATTGTCGCGCCGGGCGGGATCGACTT
The DNA here is from genome assembly GCF_047721585.1 of Gluconacetobacter sp. NCBI lineage: Bacteria > Pseudomonadati > Pseudomonadota > Alphaproteobacteria > Acetobacterales > Acetobacteraceae > Gluconacetobacter > Gluconacetobacter sp. The sequence continues at coordinate 21,148 of NZ_JBDNXE010000004.1, read as the reverse complement.
CACTATCCCGCCCGGCGGATCCGTTCCGGGACGATGGAAAAAGACGATCAGGCAGATGACGAGAGCAGGCATGGCGAGTGTGCGGCGTTCCCACCTTCTTCCGGCGATGGCCGGTCTGTCAGTCCTGATCGCCGGCCCGGCGATGGCTGCCAGCCAGCCGGTCTCGGCCTATGATTTATCGCCGCTGCCGGTCACGACCGGCACGGTGGCGCATTATCTGCCGACGCCGGGCGGCGATATCGACGGCCTGATCCTCACCGACGGCACCGAAATCCTGTGCTCGCACGAACTCGGGCTGGCCGTGGCCAGCCTGGTCAAGCCGGGCGAGAAGATTTCCGCACGCGGCCTGCACGGACGCGACCTGCCCATCGTCCGCGCTTATGAGATCGAAGACCAGCGCGGCCGCGCGGTCGAGGATGCCGAAACAATATCCGCCCGGCTGCCGGTCACCACGTCCGGGCCGGATATCGTGATCGACGGCACGGTCCGCGCGCCGCTCTACAGCCTGCATGGCCGGCTGGTGGGCGCGGTGATGCAGGATTACAGCGTGATTCACCTCGCACCGGCGGAAGCGACGCGCCTGGCCGCATGGCTGAAACCGGGCCAGACCCTGCATGCCGTGGGCAATGGCAGCACCAGTGCGCTCGGGACCGCCATCGACGCCCGGGAAATCGGTCCGGCGATGGGCCAGACCGTCCATGTCGCTCCGGCTGCCGCTCCGGTGGCGGGTCCCTTCCCGGGCAGTGCGGCTTATGACGAAATCCCCGGTGGCAGCGTTCATCCGTAAAAGCCGGGTCGGACTGGCGTTTCGGGGAACGGGAAGCCCAGGAAATCGCTGTCGTTGTTCATGCAATAAAATCATGTCTGATATTCCTGTATTGCATTAACGCGATGTCATCTGTGCCTCTGGGGCAGCCATGCCGGGAACTGTCACCCATTCCATGCGTGACAGAGCAGGGGCGCCGCTTTTCCGCGTCCCGAAACAAAAGCGTTTGCTTGACAGGTTTCTGCCGCATCGTTAGCTAGCGCCTGCACCTGCCTGGAGGTGTAAAAATTGGGTAAGGAAACGGACAGCTCCCGTCACGCCTTCGACAAGCGCCTGAAGCAGGCCATGGATCGGAATAATCCGAACCGGGCAGCCGAGGCAGGGTCGCAAGGTAACGACATCACCACCGTAGGCACCGTTCTGCGGGCCGGCACCGAAATGGTGGCGGGCCTGGTCGTCGGGGTCGCGATGGGATGGGGGCTCGATCGTTGGCTGGGCTGTCGCCCAGTGTTCCTGATCCTGTTTTCATTACTGGGCGGGGCCGCGGGCGTATTGAATGTCTGGCGTCTCGTCAGGCCGCAGGACGCCCTGGAGGACAAGCCGGGCCCGGATGCGGGGCCGGAACGGTAGAGGGAAGACGAAGTTGGCGGCCGGATCCACCATCGACGCATTGGGTCAGTTCGAGCTCCATCCCGTTCTGGGTGGCCTGGGCGAGGCGCTGCGTTTCAGTCAGTCGCCCCTCATGATGATCGTGGCCTCGGTCGCGGTGCTGGCGTTTCTGTATGTGGGCATGCGTCCCAAGGCCGTGGTGCCGGGTCGCCTGCAGGCAGCGGCTGAAATCTGCTACGATTTCATTCATAACATGGCCGTGGATACGATCGGTCCGGAGGGGCGTGCGTTCTTCCCGTTCGTCTTCACGCTGTTCTTCTTCATCCTGGCGGGTAATTATCTGGGCCTGCTGCCCTTCTCCTTCGCCTTTACCAGCCATGTCGCCGTCACCGTTGCGCTGGCGCTGATGGTGTTCGTGCTGTCGGTGATCGTCTCGCTGAAGGTGCAGGGTGCGAAATTCTTCGCGCATTTCATGCCCGCAGGCGCGCCGATGGCCCTGGCGCCGCTGCTGGTGCCGATCGAAATCCTCTCATTCCTGTCGCGTCCCGTGAGCCTGTCGATCCGTTTGTTCGCCAACATGGTGGCCGGTCACGTGATGCTGGAAATGTTCGCCGCCTTCACGATCATGCTGGCCGGGCTCGGACTGATCGGCGATGCGCTCGCCGTTGGTCCCGTGGTCATCAATGTCGCGCTGATGGCGCTCGAATTGCTGGTGGGTGCGTTGCAAGCCTACGTCTTCGCGATCCTCACCTGCATCTATCTGCGGGAGGCGGTCGCGCACTGACCGCGACGCCGCCCCAGCCCTTTTGAACGCCTGAACCAAATACAAGGAAAGCCTCGCTATGGACATCGCTGCAGCCCGGGAAATTGGTGCCGGTATCGCCGTTATCGCCCTCGCCGGCGTCGGCATCGGCCTGGGTAACATCTTCTCCACGCTGGTCAGCAGCATCGCCCGCAACCCCGCCGCGCGTCCGCACGTGTTCGGCCTGGGCATGCTCGGCTTCGCCCTGACGGAAGCCGTGGCCCTGTATGCCCTGCTGATCGCCTTCCTGATCCTGTTCGTCTGAGACCGGAGACCAACGTGGCACGTTCCGCGGCCTCAAGCATCCGCCGGGTGGCGTCTCTCGCGACGCCGCTCGCGCTGGCCTTGCCCGTGATGGTAATGGCTGCGCCGGGCGCGCGGGCCGCGGGCATGCCACAGCTGGATTTCGCCAACCCCTACGTCATCGGTCAGGTGATCTGGGGCGCGGTGATCTTCCTGGTGCTGTATGTCCTGCTCAGCCGGTCGGCGCTGCCGAAGGTCGAAGCGGTCCTGACCAGCCGCCGCCAGACGATCGACAACGATCTGGACATCGCCCGTCGCGCCAAGGCCGAAGCCGATGGCGCGGTGGACGAACTGCATCAGGCCCGTCGCACCGCGATGGCCGAGGCGCAGGCGAATGTCGACAAGGTGATCGAGGACGCGCGCCTCAGCGCCCTGCGGCAGACGCAGGAGATGAACGCCCGTCTGGCCGTCGAGATTCACGAGGCGGAAGCCCGCGTCGCCGCTGCGCGCAAGGCTGCTCTCGGGTCACTGCGCCAGATCGCCGATGAAACAGCACAGGCGCTGGTGCGTCAGGTGACCGGTGCATCGGTGCCCGCCGATGTGGTGGCCCGGACGGTAGACCACGCCGCCACGGCGCGCGGCCTCTGATCGCGCCACAGTAAGGAACAGGTTCAAGACCATGCTGCACGAACCCCGTTTCTGGACGGCCGTCGCCTTCTTCCTTTTCTTCATCCTGTTCGGCAGGAAGATCTGGGCACCGCTGGCCACGGCTCTCGACGCGCGGGCCGAGCGCATCCGCGCCGACCTCGACGAAGCCGCCCGCCTGCGCCGCGAGGCCGAGCAGATGCTTGAGGATGCCACGCGCGAGCGTGAAACGGCGCTGGCCGAGGCCCGCGCCCTGGTCGAGCATTCGCTGGCCGAAGCCAGCCGGATTGCCGAGGACGCGAAGCGCGAGGCCGAGGCCGTGGCCGCCCGTCGCGAGCAGATGGCCCGCGACCGTATCGCCGCCTCCGAGCGCAGCGCGGTGCGTGAAGTCCGTCAGGTGGCGATCGACGTGGCGGTCCAGGCCACGCGCGACGCGCTGACGATTGCCCTGCCGGCCGAAACCGGACAGCAGATCGTCGACCGTTCGATCGCCGACCTGCCGTCGGCCCTGTCCTCACGCGCTGCCTGAGCGGAACCGGGTTACTGGCCCCGCTCGCCACTTCCGATCGTTCCGAACCGGTCCTGTCCATTGTGGCGGCGGTTCTGAACGAGGCGGAGAATATCCGCCCGGTCTGCGCCGAACTGGCCGAGGCCGCCCGCGCGCTGCCGCCGTGCGAAATCATCTTCGTCGATGACGGCAGTACCGACGGCACCGTCGAGGCCCTGGTCGCGGCCAGGACCGACGGCATCCTTCCCGATCTGCGCATCCTCAGTCACGACCGCCGGCTCGGCAAATCCGCCGCCGTACGCACCGGGGTCGAGGCTGCGCGCGGCCAGTGGATCGCCACCCTCGATGGTGACGGGCAGGATGATCCCATGGAAATCGTCCGGATGTTCGAGCTGGCGCAGAAGGCCCAGGGGCCGGCACCGCTGGTCGTCGGCGTCCGGCTACGTCGGCAGGACACCCTGTCGCGGCGCCTGGCAACCCGGTTCGCCAATGGTCTCCGTCGGCGCCTGTTGCGGGACGGATGCCCGGATACCGGCGCGCCGCTGAAACTGTTCAGACGGGCGGATTTCCTGCGCCTGCCACAATTCGAAGGCGTGCATCGCTTTCTGCCGGCGCTGTTCGGCCATTATGGCACGCCGTTGCTCTGCCAGCCGGTCCGGCACCGCAACCGGCTGCACGGATCGTCCAAATATACCAATTTCAATCGTGCGCTGGTCGGGTTCCGGGATCTGCTCGGCGTGATATGGCTGATCAACCGCACGCGGTTGCCGCGTCGGGTCACGGAACGCTAAGAGCCTGTTGCAAATGCCGCCGCTGGCGGCCTGATGGGCCGGTTCGGCGCGCTCGAACCGACAGTCCCCATCCCGATCCTTCCCGAGGAGACGTGCCGGATGACACGGCTGACCGTGCGTCATTATCTTCTGCTCGCGCTGGGCACCTTCATGCTTCTGCTTCCGGGGCGGGCCAGCCTGCCGCCGCTGGATCGCGATGAACCCCGCTATATGGAAGCCAGCGCACAGATGCTGCGCAGTGGCGATTTCATCGATGTCCGTTTCCAGGACAAGCCGCGCTATCTGCAACCGGCCGGAATCTACTGGCTGGAGGCCGCATCGGTGGCCGCCACCGGTACGCTGGACCGCCGGGCGGTATGGCCCTACCGCATTCCCTCGCTGCTGGCGGCCACGGCTTCGGTGGTGCTGACGGCCTGGATCGGCGCCACATTGTTCGGCCCTGCCAGCGGGCTGCTGGCGGCGGCCCTGCTGGCGGTATCGGTGCTGATGACGGCCGAAGGCCGCATGGCCACCATCGACAGCACCCTGCTGCTCACGGTCCTGCTGGCCGAAACCGGCCTGCTGCGCGCCTATCTGGATCGTGAAAAGGGGCAACCCACGCCCGTTTCGGCGGCCCTGCTCTATTGGGTGGCGCTGGGGGCGGGCCTGATGCTGAAGGGCCCGGTGGTCCTGATCCCCGGCTTCGGCACCCCGCTGGCCCTGGCACTGGTGGAACGGCGCATCGACTGGTGGCGCCGATTGCGGCCGGCATGGGGATGGCTGGTGATGCTGGCAATCGTCCTGCCCTGGTGCATCGCGATCGGCGTGGTCAGCCACGGCGATTTCTTCTCGCGCGCCGTCGGCACCAATTTCCTCGGCAAGGTCGCCAGCGGGCAGCAGGCGCACGGCCTGCCGCCGGGTTATCACCTGGCGGCCTTCGCGTTGGCCTTCTGGCCCGGATCGCTCTTCGCGGCTCTGGCGCTGCCCTTCGTCTGGGCACGGCGCCACACGCCGCCCGTGCGCTTCCTGCTGTGCTGGATCGTGCCGCACTGGCTGGTGTTCGAGGCGATCGCAACCAAGCTGCCGCATTACGTCCTGCCGACCTACCCGGCCATCGCCCTGCTGGCGGCAGCGGCGATCATGACCACGCCCGACCGCTGGCGCTGGCCCGCCTCGCGCGCCGGCCGCGCAGTGCTGGCGCTATATGGCGCATTATGGCTGGCGGTCGGCCTCGTCCTGTCCGTCGCCGGACCGGTGCTGCTGTGGTGGCTAGAACATGAAATCGTGCCGGCGTCCCTGCTGATACCCCTCGGCGCGCTACCGCTGCTGGTCATCGCCACCCGGCTTCTGGTCCGCCGCCAGATACTGCACGCGGCGATGTCCGCCATCGCCGCCGCGATCATCATTCATGTCGGTCTGTTCCTGACGGTGGTGCCGGCGCTGAAGACGATCTGGCTCAGCCCCCGTCTGGCGGCGCTGGTCGATGATTACCGGCCATGCCCCGATACGCTGGTCGTCTCGCCCTCCTTCTCCGAGCCCAGCCTGGTCTTCCTCGTAGGGCAGAACACGGTCCTGGTCGGCCCGAAGGATGCGGCAGACGTACTGCGCGACAACCGGGCCTGCGGCCTGGCGCTGGTGGACAGAAAGGACGAGCCGGCATTCCGCGACCGTCTCCATGCCGATGGGCTGGATGTGATCGAATTCGGGCGCGTCTCGGGGTTGAACTATTCGACTGGCAAGCATCTTGATATCGGCCTGTTCGGTCCGACACCGCCGTAACGGAAGGTCGTTCTTTTTTGAAAAAAAGAACCAAAAAACTTTGATTCGTTCAGAAGCCCTGTGCCTGGGGCATACGATGTCCCTGAACGGATAAAAGTCTTTTTGCTTCTTTTTCTTCAGAAAAAGAAGAAGAGAGAGCCCCCATGATCACCCTGCGCCGCCTGCTGATAATATTGTCGTGTGTGTTCCTCGGCCTCCCAACGGCACGAGCCGACGCACCCGAAACGGTCACGGTGATCCTCGACTGGTTCCTGAACGCCGATCACGCGGCCCTGCTGGCGGCGGATTACAGCGGCGCCTTTCGCCGTCACGGGTTGCAGGTGCGCCTGATCGCACCGTCCGACCCCGGCTCGCCGGCGCGGCTGGTGGCGGCAGGGCAGGCCGATCTGGCGGTGTCCTACGAGACCCAGCTCGGCATGCTCGCCGACCAGGGCATTCCGCTGGTCCGGGTCGGCACGATGATCGACACGCCATTGGATACGCTGATCGCGGCACCGGGCCTCAAATCCCTGAAGGATCTGAAAGGCAAGACAATCGGCATCTCGATGGCCGGCGTCGATGACGCGGTGTTGGCGGCGATGCTGGGGTCGGTCGGCCTGTCGCTGTCCGACGTGCGGCAGGTAAACGTCAATTTCCAGCTCGAACAGGCCCTGATGTCGCATTCGGTCGATGCGGTGATCGGCGCGACCCGGACCTACGAACTGATCGACCTCCGGCAGAAGGGGTTCGACCCGGTGGCGTTCTATCCCGAGGAACATGGCGTTCCGCTGAATGACGAACTGATCTTTCTCGCCCCGCGCGACCATGCCCGCGATGCGAAGATCGTCCGCTTCATGCAGGCGCTGGAAGAAGGCACCAACGCCCTGCTGAACCATCCGGACGCGATCCTGGCCCAGGCGGTGCACGACCACCCGGAACTCGACACGCCGCTGAACCGCGCCGCCTGGACCGCGACCTTGCCGCGCGTCTGCAAGCAGCCGGCGCTGCTCAACGGCCGGCGTTATCGCGTTTTCATGGATTTCCTGCGCGCCCAGGGCGTGATGCACCGCACGCTGGACCTCTCCGCCTACGCGATCGATCCGACCGACAGCGCGCCGTAACAACGACGGCCCGAGCAGGCCGGGGCATGGGGAAAGTCTCGGTCAAAGATAGGCCCGCCCCCAGGACAGAGCCAGCCGGATCCGACTCAGGCCGGACCTTATGCCCGCCGTCAGGCAGGCAGGCCATGGTGCAGGTCACACAGACCGGCCGCCATGGCCGCCGCATCAGGCGATGCGGTCGGCGACGGCAGTGGCCAGCATCAGCGCGGCAACGATCGGCAGAAATGCGACGAGCGGGAGGAACGACGCGACGTTCATCGAACTGGCGACGAGATTGCCAATTTCCTGAATAAACATTATCCGAAATCCTATGGGTTGGTGTTGGGTGCGGAACCAACACCGAAATCGGGTCTCTCGCAATACAAAAGAACATGAGACCTGATGGTTAAAAAACGCATAGTAACCATCGGATGAATAGTCTGTTCACTTCGTAAACAGCGTCCTGTTTATTGTCCGGAGTCAGAAAAACGAATCGGCCCGTTTCTGGCGAATTTTTGTGCGGAACACGGGCGACCGACGACTGGACTCAACAAGAAAGCGCATAAAATAGGCATATTGCCCATTATATGGCCTTTCACATTTTTAATGAAGAAATCCGGCCCCTGCCGGCCGATCGCTCAGTCTTTCGGGTGGGTGGACCGTGCCCAGGATGTGGTCATGCGCAGACCATGCCATGCGGCCAGGCTGTCACACAGAAACGCGGCCAGCGCGGCCACTGTGCAGATCAGGGCCATGCCGAACATCACCACCAGCCAGGACGCCACCGAGGAGTCGCGCAGGCTGCCCAGAAACAGCACGAAGGCCGCGCCGCAGGTGGCCGCTCCGCCGACGGCGGCCAGCAGGATCGATGCATCGAGCAGCAGGGTGCGCCGGTGCAGGTGCCGGATATGCTGGCGCAGATGGCGGCGCTCCGTCGGGGCCTTGGTCGTTGCCAGCGCGTCGTTGGATTTCTCGATATGGTCCGATACCCGTGCCAGCCGGGTGTTGAACAGGTTCAGTAGCGTGCCGATCCCCGACAGCATGAAGATTGGCGTCAGCGCGGTCTGGATCAGGTGAGCGACACTGTCGATCGGTTCGTCGGGCAGAAAGCCGGGGAAAGGGGACACGGGGGCTCCTTATATATGGTGCTGCTGCGGGGGATGGCGGGCGGACGAAGGGTCCGGGGGCGTTCCACTGTTGAAACCGCTCGGGGCTTCCGATGCAACCGAAACCACTTGCCCGATGCCGCCAGACGGCCCAGCTTCACTGTCGGGAGAACGGCCGATGTCTCATAATTACGCAACGCCCATGACACCGGAGCGCCGCCTGGCCCGCCTGCTGTCGCGCATCCCCGAGGACCGCGTCGTGCGGATCGAACGCGCGCCGGATGCTGCGCAGGCCCCGCGCTGGCGGGCCGCGATCGGCGAGGCGGGGAGCGGCGATTGCCCGGCAGACCGATGGAGCGCGCCGTTCGATACGATGGCCGATGCGCTGGAAGCCGCATGGCGGGCCGTGCGGCCGCCGGCGGAACGCAACCGGGGGGCTTGAGTTCCCGGAGGCGCCCCCTATGGTATCGGGCGTGCGTTTTCAGGAGCTTCTGTTGGTGGATTGTCCGGCATGACTGATCACGGGGCGCAGGGGCCGACAACCTGGACACTCACTCTGTCCTGCCCCAACCGGCCGGGCATCGTGGCGGCGATCGCCACGACCCTGTACGAAGCCGATGGCAATATCATCGAGGCCCAGCAGTTCGACGATACGGAAAGCGGCGTGTTCTTCATGCGCGTCGTCTTCACCGGCCGGGCCGATGCCGAGCGGACCGAATGGCTGCGGGCGCGGCTCGATGCCGTGGCGTCGCGCTTCCGCATGAACTGGACGCTGCATGACCGCGCGGTGCGCCGCCGGGTCCTGCTGATGGTCTCGAAATTCGACCACTGCCTGGTCGACCTGCTCTATCGCTGGCGAATCGGTGAACTGCCGATGACCCCGACCGCGATCGTCGCGAATCACCCGCGCGAGACCTACGCCCATATCGACATGGGGGGCATTCCCTTCCACTACCTGCCGGTCACGCGCGACAACAAGGCGGAACAGGAAGAAGAATTGTGGGGCCTGGTGCAGCGGACCAATGCCGAACTGGTCGTGCTGGCCCGCTACATGCAGGTGCTGTCGGATTCCCTGTCCGCGCGGCTGTCAGGCCAGTGCATCAATATCCATCATTCCTTCCTGCCGGGCTTCAAGGGCGCGCGTCCTTACCATCAGGCCCACGCACGTGGGGTGAAGCTGATCGGCGCCACGGCGCATTATGTAACGGCGGATCTCGATGAAGGACCGATCATCGAGCAGGATGTCGAACGTGTCAGCCACAGCGACACGCCTGACGATCTGGTGCGTAAGGGGCGTGATATCGAACGGCGCGTTCTCGCGCGCGCCGTGCGCTGCCATCTGGACGACCGGGTGATCCTGAATGGCAGCAAGACGGTCGTATTTGGAGATTGATCGCGTTCCCCGCGGATCGCGCGGTCGAGGGTATATTTTCTTAATTCTTTTTTGGTGTCATTTCCTGGGCTCTATTGCCGCGACATGGTGCGGAAGGCATTGAGGCATGCATAGACGATTTGGGTTTTTCCTTGTTTTTTGACAGAGATCTGAATTGGATGGCCGGCCGTCATGGTGCGGTTCCGGGTTACGGAATGCGCGCGCGTGTCTGAACATTTCGTCTGCCTTCTCGATCCGGCGGAGCGCGTCACGTCCTGGAGCCGGGAAGCCGAGCGGCTGACCGGGCATACTGCCGATGATGTGGTCGGCAGCCCCTTTTCCGGCCTGTTCCTTGTTTCTCCTCCCGCTTCGGCAGCCGCTACCCACGCGCCGGACGGGCATGTGGGGGTATTCGTCCGTCAGGACGGGGTGCATCTGTGTGTTCGCGTCCGCCGCCACGCCCTGTCCGGCAAGCGGGCGGATATCGATGTGCCGGTGACGGTCGCGATCGCGCAGGATGATCCGGACGCGGCAAGGCAGGGGAGTACAGAACTGCACGGGGCATTGGACGCGCTGCCCGACGGCATCGCCCTGTTCGGCGCCGATGAGAGCCTGTTGCATTATAATATGCGCTTCGATGCCCTGATCGGTCGGGTAGAGGATGGGTTGAATCCTGGCGCCGCCGCCCGAACGATTCTCGCCGCGTTGACCCGCACGGAATGGACCACGGAAGAGACTGCCCGGCCCGCCTTGTCCAAAGGCTGGTCGACCGAAATCCTGCGGCTCGGGCGTACGCTGGCCCTCTCCTGGATCAGCTTGCAGGATGGGCGCTTCCTGCTGCTGTGCCGCGATGTCACCGACCTGCGGCGGCTGGAAAATCGCACACGTTTTCTCGAACAGCATGACGACCTTACCGGCTTGGCCAACCTCCAGGGGCTGCGACTGCAACTGGGCACGTTGTGCGAACGGGCATCGGGATCGTTCGCGGTCCTCTATTTCGATCTGTTCGGGTTCAAGCGCATCAATGATTCGATGGGCCACGCGGCAGGTGACGAATTGCTGCGGATCGCAGCCTTGCGGGTGCGGCGCACGGTGGGGGTGGGAGATACCGTCGCCCATATCCGGGGCAACAAGTTCGCGCTGATTCTGCACTCCGAACAGGGTGACCAGGCGATTCGCCGGTTTGCCCGGATGCTGCGCAGCGTCCTTTCCCGCCCCCTGTCGGTCCTCAAACATGAAGTGACGGTGGGCGTCGCGATCGGGGTCGTGCGTTTTCCGACCGATGGCGACGATCGCGACACACTGATGTCCAAAGCCGATGTCGCGCTTCATTGTGCCAAGGGTGGCATTGATGACGGGATCTGTTTCTACGATCCCGAACGCGACAGCCTGCGCCAGCGGCGTATGGATCTGGAGCGCGATCTGCATCACGCGCTGGCCAGGGACGAATTCATATTATTGTACCAGCCGTTCCTGAATGTCCGCAGTGGCCGCATCGTCGGGGTGGAAGCCCTGATCCGCTGGAGACATCCGAAACAGGGCCTGATTCCTCCAGGCGATTTCATCCCGGTTGCCGAGCGGATGGGCCTGATGCACGAGATCGGCGCCTGGACGCTGGAGACGGCATGCCGGCAGGCGAAGGACTGGCCGGATGATATCATGGTCTCGGTCAACGTCTCGGCGGCGCAGTTCCGACACGATGGCCTGATCGACAATGTGGAAACGGCCCTGCAACGTACGGGCTGCCCGCCTTCGCGCCTGGAACTGGAAATTACCGAAACCGCGATGATCGACGACGTGCCCAGGGCCGCCTGCGTCCTGAAGCGTCTGCGCGAGCAGGGAATACAGATCGCGCTGGACGATTTCGGAACCGGCTATTCCTCGCTCAGCTTCCTGCACAGCCTGCCGTTCACGCGGATCAAGATCGACCGCAGCTTCGTCAACGATCTTCATGGGGGGGAGGGGGATGGCGCGGCAATCATCCGGGCGATTACCGGCCTGTGCGGAAGTTTGAATGTCGTCGCCACCGCCGAGGGGGTCGAGACGCAGGAACAGTTCGATTACCTGAAGGGCATCAATTGTTCTGAAATCCAGGGCTTCCTGATCAGCCGCCCCTGTCCGGCAGAAGAAATCGGCCCGTTTGCCGAAAAGATCAACCGGTCCGATCTGCCCCGCTGACCATCCGGTCACCCGGAGCATTGCCACCGAAACCCGGTTCGGGCCGCACGCCACAATGGCGTTGGTAATCGCTGGGTGTCAGCCCGGTCTGCGCACGGAAACGGGCCGTGAGGTGGCTGTGGCTGCTGAATCCGCACAATTCGGCGATCCGCGCCAGCGGTAAGTCGCGGCGCAGCAACTGCCGGGCGCGTTCGATCCGCAAGCGGGTCAGGAACTGATGCGGCGTTTCGCCATGCGTCTGGCGAAACGCCCGCGCGAAATGAAAGCTGCTGAGCCCCGCCGCGCCCGCCAGGTCGTCCAGGCAGAGCGGCCGTTCCATGTGCGCGTCGATCAGCGCCCGCACCCGGCGGGACGCCGCCTGCGACAGCCCGCCCCGGCGCGGCATGTCCGGCCGGCGATCGGTCATGTGCGCCAGCAGATAGGTCATCAGCTCGGTTCCGGCCTGCGTGACGGCCACCCTGTCCGCCGGCTGTCTCCAATGCCGCGACAGGATCATCGCGCGCACCTGCGCCTCGATCCGTGGATCGCGAAAATAGGCGTCCTCCCGCAGGGTGACACGGGCGGGGTCCATGTCGAACAGTTCCACCGTCGCGCGATCGAAGGCTTGTGGAACGATATAGAGATGGAACATCCGGATCGGCCCGGACACCTCCCAGTCGCTGGTCGCCCGCGCGGGCATCAGGCACAGGTCGCCCGCGCCGTTGCTGCATTTCCAGCTATTGCCCAGACGTTTGCGAAACCCCTCGCCATGTTCCAGATACAGGCTCAGCGTATGGTGGTTGGGCGTGTCGTATCGGGTCTGGGCGATCTCGTCGCGATCCCACACCGCGACGGCCAACCCGTGGCCGACATGGGCCGCCGCGCGCCGGGTGGCGCCCGTCGCGTGCAGGGTACGGACAATCGTCAGGTCGGCCAGTGCGGTCATGATGGACAAGGGCAGGGAGCGGAGGGTGAACGGATTGGATGGCCGGCGCCGCCCTCCCGACTATAGACCGCGATCGACGGCCGCGCGCCACGCCGCAATGCAGGAAAGCGCAGGATTCTGACAGCCGCCCCCGCGCGGCAAGGCAGGCGGCCCGGTAGGATGACGGTCTTTCGAAGAGGAAACCGCATGCTCGGCCTGCTGTTTTTGTGTGTCGTGGTCATCTGGGGCACCACCTGGTTCGCCATCCATGTGCAGGTCGGCGTCACCGTGCCGGGCACGGCGATCTTCTGGCGGTTCATGATCGCGTCGGCCGCGATGGGCGCATGGCTGTACCTGTCCGGCCGGCTCCGCCGGGTCCCATGGCGTACGCATCTCTGGCTCGCCCCGATGGGGGCATGCATGTTTTCATGCAATTTCCTGGCGATCTACCGGTCCGAGATCACTCTGGCCAGCGGTACCGTCTCGGTCATCTTCAGTGTGGCAACCCTGTTCAACACACTGAATCAGTGGCTGTTCTTCCGCCTGCGTCCCAGCGTGCGCAGCATTGCCGGCGGCTGTATCGCCATCGCCGGCGTCGCCTGCCTCACCGGCATGGGCGGGGTCGCCGGCATCTCGCAGACCGGCGCGGCCCTGGCGCTGACGGGAACCTTCCTGTTCTCCTGCGGCAATATCCTGTCGCGCCGGGTGGCGATGGCGGGGGTGGACCTGCCCAACGCGGTCTATCGCGGCATGCTCTGGGGCTGCGCGGTGCTGGCGGTCTCGCAGGTGGCACGCGGGGAATCGCTGGCCGGATCGACCGATCCAGCCTGGATCGCGGCCCTGTTGTATCTCGCCCTGCCCGGATCGGTCGTCGCCTTCCTGGCCTATCTGCATCTGGTGCACCGGATCGGCGCCGACCGCGCGGCCTATACCACCATCCTGTCCCCGGTCGTGGCCCTGCTGATCTCGATCCTGTTCGAGGGCACGCACTGGACGGCGGGCATGACGCGGGGGGTCGGGCTGGTGCTGGCGGGCAATCTCGTGACCTTCGCCCGGATCGACAATGTTCGTTCTTTTTTGCAAAAAAGAACCAAAAAACCCTGATTCGTTCAGGAGCCTTGTGCTGGGGACACGCAACGTCCCCAAACGATCAAAAGTCTTTTTGCTTCTTTTTCTTCAGAAAAAGAAGACTCCTTCACGCCACCACCCGAGGAACCGACTGCCCCCGCGTCAGGTCGGCAATCCGGCCAATGGCGTTCTCCACGTCCCCTTCGGGCACGGCAATCACCATCCGCGCCCCCTCCGCGTCGAACGCTTCGTCCTCCACCACCGCATCCAGCGCGGGCAGGCGCGCCTGAAGCAGCGCCAGATCGCCAAAGCCGCAATGAAAGGTCAGGCGCGTCCGCCGCACGATCGGCACGCGCGGCGCCAGACGCAGGCATTCCGCCGCCGTGCCGCCATAGGCGCGCACCAGCCCGCCCGCACCCAGCTTGATGCCGCCGAACCAGCGGGTGACCACCACCACCACATTGTCGAAACCCTGCCCGTCGATCACCTGCAAGATCGGCCGGCCGGCCGTGCCGCCGGGCTCGCCGTCGTCATCGCTGCGATAATCCTGCCCGATGCGATAGGCCCAGCAATTATGCGTGGCATCCAGGTCCGACACGGCGCGGACAAAGGCCAGGGCGTCGGCAGGCGTCGTCACGGGTGCCGCCTGGGCCAGAAACAGGCTCTTGCGCACCTCGCGTTCCAGTCGGGCGGGTTCGGCCAGCATCACCAGGCCGTCGGCGCTCATGCCTCCTCGCTGTCCGTGCCGCCGAACAGGGCCACCAGATCGCCCAGATGGCCGATCTCATTCAAATGCAGCCCCTCGGGCGCCACCAGCCGCGTATTGCCGCGCGCGATGCGCCGGGGCAGGAACGCGGCATCGAAGCCCAGCTTCTGGGCCTCCTTCAACCGCGCATCGACCTGCGCCACCTGCCGTATTTCCCCGGACAGACCGATCTCGCCAAAATAGACGGCCCCGGCATGGGTAGGCTTGCCGGTGGCGGCCGAAACCAGCGCCGCCGCCACCGCCAGATCGGCCGCCGGTTCCAGCACGCGCAGCCCGCCCGCGATGTTCAGATGCACATCCATCCCATGCAGCTTCAGCCCGCACCGGGCTTCCAGCACCGCCAGCAGCATGTTCAGGCGCGAGGTATCCCAGCCCACCACGGCGCGGCGCGGCGCGGAATCGCCCGATTTGGGCGAGAGCAGCGCCTGCACCTCCAGCAGCACCGGCCGCGTGCCCTCGATCCCGGCAAACACGGCCGAACCCGCGATATTCCCCCGCCGTTCGGCCAGAAACAGCGCCGAAGGGTTCGGCACCTCGACCAGCCCCTGGTCGGTCATGGCAAAGACGCCGATCTCGTCGGTCGCGCCGAACCGGTTCTTGGCGGCCCGCAGGATGCGGAACTGATGGCCGCGATCGCCCTCGAAATACAGGACGGCATCGACCATGTGCTCCAGCACGCGCGGTCCGGCCAGCGCGCCCTCCTTGGTCACATGCCCCACCAGGATCAGGCTGAACCCTCGCTGCTTGGCCAGCCGGATCAGTTCAAACGCGGTAGCCCGCACCTGGCTGACGGTGCCGGGCGCGCTCTCGACCGATTCCAGCCACATGGTCTGGATCGAATCGATCACCACCAGCGCAATATCGGGTTCGCTCTCCAGCGTGCCGGCAATGTCGGTCACGTTGATGGCGGCGGCGATTTCCAGCCCCGGCGCATCCAGCCCCAGCCGGCGCGCGCGCAGGCGGATCTGGTCCACCGCTTCTTCGCCCGAGATATATTTCACCCGCCGACCGGCGGCCGCCAGCGCGCAGGCCGCCTGAAGTAGCAACGTCGATTTGCCGATGCCAGGGTCCCCGCCCACCAGCACGACCGAGGCCGGCACCAGCCCGCCGCCCAGCACGCGGTCCAGTTCGGCCATCCGCGTGCCGATGCGCGGCGGCGGCTCGGCCGTGCCGGCCAGACTGACGAACGCGACCTTGGCCCCCCGGCCGCGACGCGGCGCGGTGCCCCCGGTGGCGGCGGGCTCGGCGGCTTCCTCGACAATGCTGTTCCACGCGCCGCAGCTCTCGCATCGCCCGGCCCATTTGGGAAAGACGGCGCCGCAGGACTGGCAGACGTAATGGACGGAAGGACGGCGGGCCACGGTGACTCCGGGAAGGGTAAGGGAAGCCTGTTCTTTTTTGAAAAAAAGAACCAAAAAACTTTGATTCGTTCAGGCGCCTTGGGGGGGGGGACTTGCGGTGTTCCTGAACGGATGAAAGTCTTTTTGCGTTCACCGCCGCAATTCCATGCTGATCGGCCCTTCGCGCCGCCCATGGGTAAACTGGTCCACCATCGGGTTCCCGCTGTTCAGCAGCGAGGTCGCCGGGCCCTGCCAGATCAGCTTGCCCTTGTAGAGCATCGCCGCCTGGTCGCCGATCCGCTGGGCCGAGGCCATGTCGTGCGTAATCGCAATCGCGGTCGATCCCAGCCTGCGCACGCAATCCACGATCAACCCGTCGATCACCGCCCCCATGATCGGGTCCAGCCCGGTGGTGGGCTCATCGAAGAACAGAATATCGGGCTGGCCGGCAATGGCGCGGGCCAGGCCCACGCGCTTCTGCATCCCGCCCGAAAGCTCCGCGGGCGACAGCGCACCCACCGAGGGGTCCAGCCCCACCTGTTCCAGCACCCGGCCGGCGGTGGCGCGGGCTTCGGCCCGGCTGGGGCGCTTGCCATGCCGTCGCCCGGCGGCCAGCAGCCCGAAGGCGACATTTTCCCACACGCTGAGGCTGTCGAACAGCGCCCCGTTCTGGAACAGCATGCCGATGGTCTCGATCACCGCTTCCCGCCGCCGGGCAGGCAGCGACAGCACATCCACACCGTCGATCTCGATCGTCCCGGCATCGGCCGGAATCAACCCGAGGATACAGCGCAGCAGCACGGACTTGCCGCTCCCCGACCCGCCGATGATCACCATCGAGGTACCGGGCATGACATCGAGGTCGATCCCGTCGAGCACGATTTTCGGCCCGAACGCCTTGCGCAGGCCGCGAATACGGATCTTGGGCGTGGTCTGGGTCATTGCGAGAAGAACACGTCGGTCAGGAGGTAATCGGATGCCAGCAGCAGGATCGACGCCGCCACCACGGCGGCCGTGGTGGCCGACCCCACGCCCTGCGCGCCCCCCCGGCTGGTATAGCCATGGTAGCAGCCCATCAGCGTGATCAGAAAGCCGAACACCGCCGCCTTGGCCAGCCCCACGGTCACGTCGATCGTCTTCACCGCCGTGAAGGTGGCGGCGATATAGGCCGGCGCCGAGAAATCGAGCTTCACGACCGACACCACGAACCCGCCCAGCACGCCCAGGATATCGGCCACCAGCACCAGGCAGGGCAGGGCGATCGTGCCGGCCAGCAGGCGGGGCGTGACCAGATATTTCATCGGGTTGGTCGAAAGGGTCGTCAGGGCGTCGATCTGGTCGGTCACCCGCATGGTGCCGATTTCGGCCGCCATCGCCGCGCCCACCCGCCCGGCCACCATCAGCCCGGCCAGCACCGGCCCCAGTTCACGGGTCACCGCCAGCACGACGATGCCGGCAATCGCGCCCTGGGCATGGTACTGCGCGAAGCCGGTATAGGATTGCAGCGCGATCACCCCGCCCGAGAACAGGGCGGTCAGCGCCACCACCGGCAGCGAGAAGAAGCCGATCTCGATCAGCGAACCGAAGAAGATGCGCCAGTAAAAGGGTGGCCGCACCAGATGCGACAGCGCGGCAACGCCGAACAGGGTCAGGGCACCGGCGGTCCGGACCAGATTCAACGCCGCCCGTCCGAGCGCCGCGATGAAATCGAGCACGGCGTTCACGCGGGGCATAACCGGCCAGCCGGCCGGGCAACAGGGGTGGAGCGCATCATGTCTCCTGCCGTAGCGCGGCAGGCCCGGCGCGTCAAAGGAAGGAAAAACAGGACGACCCCCGAAAAAAAACGGCGCCCCGAAGTGCGCCGCCGTAGTCTAGGGAGGAAACGTCCATGAAGCGCGTAACAGTGCTACTTCGACGTTATCTCATAATCGTGAAGACGCCCCGAGTCAAGAAAATTGTGCGATGCAATATATCCGCGCGCATCCCGCCCCGGCACGTCATGCCCCCACGCGTCATATCTCGGCGCGTCATATCTCGGCGGCGGCATGCCGCCGGTGCCACAGCATGCAGCCCATCATCCCGGCGACGCCGCCCGCCATCGTGGCCGCCACCGGCACGGCGCTGGTCAGCGGCAGGTAGCCCAGCAGCACCCCGCTCAGCGATCCGATGGTGAATTGCAGCGTCCCCAGCAGGGCCGAGGCGCTGCCGGCATGGTGCCCGTGCCGGGTAAAGGCCAGCACGGTGGCATTGGGGTTGACGAAACCCAGCGAGCCGGTGACCAGCCCGACCATGGCGCAGACCAGCAGCGGATGGCGCGGCCCGGCAAGCCCGGCGACGGACAGGGTCAGGAACAGCCCGGCCGATAGCGTAATCGCCACCACCCCGCGCTGCATCAGCACATGCGGCGCCACGCGGTGGACCAGCCGGCCATTGATCTGGGCACCGGCGATGAACAGGGCGGCATTCATGCCGAAGAACAGCCCGAATTGCTGCGGCGTGAAGGACAGGATCTGTTCAAACAGGATCGGCGCGCTGGCAAGGTAGGCAAACATCACGAAAGCCGAGAACCCCAGCAGCAGCGCCGCCGAGAGAAACATCGGCTCCCGTGCGATGCCGACATAGCGCCACAGTACGGTCGAGGCCGACAGCGCAATCCGCCGGTCGCGCGGCAATGTGTCCGGCAGGGTCCACGCAATGGCGATCACCCCGGCCATGCCGTAGAGCGTCCCGAACCAGAAGATCCAGCGCCAGTGGCCCACCGACAGCACCAGGCTGCCCAGGCTGGGGGCCAGGATCGGCATCAGGCCGAACACCAGGGTCAGTTGCGCCATGATCCGCGCGCCCTGGGCACCGGTGGCGATATCGCGCACGATGGCGCGCGGCACCACCACGCTGGCCGATCCGCCCAACGCGCCCAGAAAGCGCCAGACGCAGAACATGTGATAATCGGTCGAGAGCGCACACCCGGCCGAAGCGATGCTGAACAGCGTCAGCCCGCCCAGCAGCGGCACCCGCCGCCCCAGCCGGTCGGACAGCGGCCCCTGCGAAAACTGCCCGATCGCCAGCCCGGCGAACCACGCGGCCAGCGTGATCTGTGCCGAGCCGGGTCCGCCCCCCAGCTCGCTGTCCACGGCGGGAAAGGCCGGCAGGTACATGTCGGTCGCCAGCGGCCCGATCGCCGTCACCAGCCCCAGCAGGATCACCAGCCAAGCAGGCAGCGAACCAACGGGAATGCGGTGGCGATAGGCCAGTGCGGACGAGGAGGGAGAACTGGAAAACGACATGGGGCCGCGCCGTGGATACGAATAACGAAAGGGACCGTATGTCACGGTTTCCGCGCCATCTGTCCATTGCATTCGGCGGGCGTGATGCCGCACCGGCACATGGCAGATGCGCGCCCGTGGTTGGATTGGCGGCCCGGACCCGCTATGTCACCACCAATTACCGAACGTCCCTAGCATAAGGTCCCCTCTGAATGAGTGACACGCCCCCCGATCGCCTGTGCGCCAATGCCGAAAGCCCGTTCCACAACGCCGCCCTGCTGGAGCGCGGGATCGGCGTGCGCTTCAAGGGCGTCGAGAAGACGAATGTCGAGGAATATTGCATCAGCGAGGGCTGGGTCCGCCTGGCCGTCGGCCGCACGACGGACCGGCGCGGCAACCCGATGACGATCAAGCTCCAGGGCCCGGTCGAAGTCTGGTTCAAGGACGCGGAGTAACCCGCCCGCTCGGCTGACCTCCGAATTTCGCTTACGAATTTCGGAACCGGGCCATTAGGATCGTCCTCCATACGAATACCAGCGTAAGGAGACACCCATGGCCCCGACCCAGACGGATATTCCCGACAGCGATCGCTTCACCGTCGTCATCGTCGGCGGCGGTGCGGCGGGCCTGACGGTCGCCGCACGCCTGCGGCGCGCGCGGCCCAACCTGTCGATCGCGGTCATCGACCCCGCCACCACCCATGCCTACCAGCCGGGCTGGACGCTGGTGGGGGCCGGCGTCATGTCCCTGAAAGACACATTGCGGCAGGAAGGCGGGCTGATCCCCAAGGGCGTACGCTGGCTGCGGGCCACCGTCGCGTCCTTCACGCCGGAAGAAAACGCCGTCACCCTGGCCGACGGCCGGCGTATAGGCTATCGCCGCCTGGTGGTCTGCCCCGGCCTGCAACTGGACTGGGGCAAGATCGACGGCCTGACGGAGACGCTGGGCCGCAACGGCGTGTGCAGCAATTATTCGCGCGATACGGTCGAATATACCTGGGCCTGCATCCAGTCGCTCAAGGGCGGAACGGCGCTGTTCACCCAGCCGCCCATGCCCATCAAATGCGCCGGCGCCCCGCAGAAAATCGCCTATCTGGCGTCCGACCACTGGCGGCGCGAGGGTGTGCTCAGCCGCATGAAGGTCGAATTCGCGGTGGCGGGCGATGCGCTGTTCGGGGTCAAATATTTCGTGCCTTCGCTCCAGGATGCCATCGATTATTACGGCATCGACCTGCAACTGAAGCATAATCTGGTGGCGGTGGATGGGCCGAAGCGGCAGGCGACCTTCGCCGTCACCGCGCCCGACGGCAGCAGCAGCATGGTCACGCGCGGTTTCGACATGCTGCATGTCACTCCGCCGCAGAGCGCGCCCGATTTCATCAAGTCCAGCCCGCTGGTCAACACCGCCGGCTGGCTGGATGTCGATGCCACGACCCTGCGCCATGCGCGTTTCGACACCGTGTTCGGCCTGGGCGATGTCATCGGCACCAGCAATGCCAAGACGGCCGCCGCCGCCCGCGCCCAGGCGCCGGTGGTGGTCGAAAACCTGCTGGCCTCGCTCGATGGCCGCCCGCTGGCCGGCGCCTATGACGGCTACGGTGCCTGCCCGCTGACGGTGTCCTACGGGCGCGTGGTGCTGGCGGAATTCCTCTATGGCGGCGTGCCGGCCCCCAGCTTCCACTACGACCAGCGCAAGCCCAGCCGCTTCGCCTGGGCGCTCAAGACGAAAGTGTTCCCACGGCTTTACTGGAACATGATGCTGACCGGCCGCGACGTGCATCTGCCGCACAAGCCCATCAAGGATATCTGAAGCCCCGGCGGCCATCCCAACTCCCCAATCATCGCCAGACGATTGGGTTTCCAAAGGGCCGCCGCCCTTTGGTGGGTCAAGGGCAAAGTATCCGTCTTGATCAAGCTGTTTTTGGCGCCCATGAGCGATTGTGTCGCACGA